>QHOP01000225.1 GCA_003219345.1 Verrucomicrobiota bacterium | reverse complement strand
ATGATTGGAAACACCCATTCCTTGAGGATAAGTGGCTCGTGCGTCGTGCCGCCGGTGAACTCGTTCCGGTGAGACTCGCAAAAAAGCGCAAAGATGGCTTTCCGATGTTCGGACATAAATTCCTCAAGGTGCGTCGCGGATGTTTCAGAAATGGATACGCTGCCAGTCTGCTGGGTATGAATGCCGAGACCGAGGAATACATCCTCAGCACCCAGTCGAGGTATTTCATAGCCAAACTTGTTTCCCTGGAGGTGTTCGGACGACTGTTTTCCTTTTGCCAGACGCCCGAGGAGGTTACCGGACACCTGAAACGCTGGGTGACGATGGAGCCCGACTAAACCGACGGGTAGAAGTATGACCGCAAATACCGCACATGCGCCGGGGCTTAGGTTTCGCGATGGAGTCCCCTGTGGGCAGAGTTCCGAGTGCAGCTCGCTGGAACTGCTCATCGCTGGCATCAATTGGCCACCGGAGACTTTTCTGGGTCGGCTGATCGATGGCCTTACTGAAGCTGGCGTTTCCGTCACCGTCGGGTCTTCAGACCGACCGAAGGAGAGAAAAAATCAGGTGAAGTGGCTGCCAACACCCTCGTGGGATTCGAGCGTTCCGCTGCGGCTGGCGCGACTTGCCTGCACGGCGCTGCGAGCAAACTTTTGTGGAAGGCGTGACGTGAAGGTTTTCGCGCGTTCTATTCGGCGAAACGCAAATCTTCGGGATCGTCTGGAATTCTGGAACCGGCTCTTGCCCTACGCGAGGCGGCGCTGGGACATCATCTATTTTCCGTGGAACTCCGCGGCGATCGCCCATCTCCCTATCTTCGATTTTCCGTCTCCGGTTGTCATAAGCTGCCGGGGCACGCAAGTGAGCGTTGCCCCACATAACCCGGAACGGGAAGACATCAAGATCGGACTACGGGAAACCTTCGACCGTGCCGCTGTCGTGCATTGCGTATCGGAAGCAACGCTAAAGGATGCGTGCAGAGTTGGACTGGACCCCGCCAAGGCAAGGCTAATCCGCACTGCGGTTGATCCGCAAGTGTTCCGTCCCGGACCCTCCTTCCCTGACAAGAATGGCATCTTTCGCCTGGTCACAACGGGTTCGTTGATCTGGAGCAAAGGCCACGAATGGGCCTTGCAGGCGGTCCGAATGCTGAAGCAACGTGGTGTCAATGTTCAGTTCGACATCATCGGCGACGGTCCGGAACGACAAAGGGTCCTCTATACAATCCATGATTTAGGATTACAGAATTGTGTGCGGCTCCATGGCCGCTTGCGTCCGGAAGAAGTCTTGCTCCGGCTCCAGCAAGCCGATGCCTTTCTCTTGTCAAGTCTCAGCGAGGGAATCTCCAATGCGGTGCTCGAAGCGATGGCCTGCTGCTTGCCAGTGGTGACAACCGATTGCGGCGGCATGCGCGAGGCGGTGACCGATGGTGTGGAAGGTTTCGTCGTGCCTGTTCGGGATGCGCAGGCGATGGCAGGGGTCCTGCTGAAACTGACGCGTGACGTCGGCTTGCGGCAACGCATGGGAGGAACCGCCCGGGCGCGCATCCTGCGTGATTTCACTTTGAAGCGGCAGATCGAACAGTGGCTGGAACTGTTTCGCTCTGTGCTGAGCAAGGCGAGGCCACAAGGTTGGTAAATATGGATTCGACCATCCGGCTCGTCTCGGACCGGAGCCATTACGATCGGCGCGACCGTGGTCAGTTGGCTGACATCCTTCGCCCTTATTGGAAGGACGCGCCATTTAGTGAGGAGCAACGGAGAGCAATGTACGGCTTGTCGGCGCAGGATTTCCAACTCGTGGATAATCTTGCTCAAGCAGACATCGCGGTGCTCCCAATGACGTGGAATTATTACCTCGGCCGGCGCGAGCTATCCCGCGCCGTTCACTTCGTCGGAGCAGCCCGCCGCGCCGCCCGCCCGATCCTCAGCTACGTGAGTGGTGACGAGGGGGTGACAGTTCCGACCGGGTTCGACGATGTGTATGTCGTTCGAGCCAGTGGGTTCCGAAGCCGCAAGCGCCCGCGTCAGATGGCTCACGCGGTCTTCTTTGAAGATCCACTCGATCGTTATCCTGATCTTGAATCGTGCGACCGACCGCTGGGCGCAGAGAACCGGCCGATGATCGGGTTTTGCGGACAGGCAAGTTTGAATCTGATGAAGGTCGGGGTGGACGTCGTGCGTGGATGCTGCCGCAACATCCAATATCACTTGGGATTGCGGCTGGCGGAGCCACAGCCGCTGTATCCTCCGGCGTTTCTGCGAGCCAGGGCGATGGACTCGCTCGCGAAGTCGCCACTGGTGGCAACACATTTTATTGCGCGCGCACGCTACCGCGGCGGCGCCAAAGATGACGAAACGCGTGAGCGGACGAGCCGGGAATTTTACCAGAACATCGCCGAGACCGACTATACTCTATGCGTGCGTGGCGGTGGCAATTTCTCAAAGCGCTTCTACGAGACCCTGGCGATGGGAAGAATTCCGGCCTTCGTGGACACAGATTGCTTCCTGCCCTTTGAACCCGATTTGCCTTGGGATGATTACATCGTGAGGGTTCGCGCTAAGGAGATTCCATCGCTACCCCGGAGGATTGCGGACCATTTTGCCGGCTTAACCAAAGCGGGCCTGGCGGACCAGAAAAGGAAATGCCGGGAGCTGTGGGATGAGTGGTTATCGTTCGGAAATTATCATCGCAGGGTAGCCCGGTCGATTCTGGAAACACAGTGAGCTCAAGACTTGTACTGATCGTTCCCGGTTTTCCAAAGCTGTCCGAGACATTTATTGTCAGCAAGTTTCTCGGGCTGCTGGAGCGAGGCTGGGATGTACACGTGGTCTGTGGTGGTTCGGAAGAGGCTCAGTTTCGTCATTTCCCCAAATTGGAAAAGCACCCTGAAGCGCGCCGGCGGACCAAGGTTGCCTGGCCGCATCGCCCGCGTTGGCTGGCCGGATTGCTCATGCCCATTGCGTTCTCTCACTGCCTGTGGAGCAACCCGCTTGGCGCTTGGCGCTACTTGCGGCAGGGCGCGCGGCAGTTTGGCTTTGGCGTGCTTCGCCAACTTTACCTGGATGCTCACATTGTGGCGCTGTCGCCCGACCTGGTTCACTTCGAGTTTGGCGCGTTATCTGTTGGCCGCCTGCATCTCAAAGAGCTGTTGCTTGCGAAATGTGTCGTGAGCTTCAGAGGCTACGATTTACACTTTGTAGGTTTGGAGGACCCCGATCACTATTCGGAGGTTTGGGAGCACGTTGATGGAGTTCATTGCCTCGGGAGTGCGCTTTGGGACCGCGCGCGACAAAGGGGATGTCCGGCAAGTGTCCCGCATGCGTTGATCAGTCCGGCTGTGGACTGCGACTACTTTCGCGCCCCGCCTCGCCGGCGGCTCGACGCGGTAGGCAACGAACAGAATCCGGTGCGGATTCTGATGGTGGGGCGACTGGTCTGGAGCAAAGGGTATGAATATGCCCTTCACGCTCTGAGGATCCTTCGTGAGAAGGGTGTGTCATTCGAATGCCGAGTCATTGGCGGAGGGAAGTCCCGGGATTGTGTTGCGTTCTGTCGCCATCAGATGGGGTTGAAACACCAAGTCACATTTTTGGGCGATAAATCCCGTGAGGTCGTGCGCGAGCAAATGGCCTGGGCTGATGTGTTCCTGCACTCCGCGGTTCAAGAGGGGTTCTGCAATGCGGTGATTGAGGCTCAAGCGATGGGATTGCCGGTTGTATGCTCCGACGCCGGTGGGCTGCCTGAGAATGTGGCGGACGCCGGGACCGGCTTTGTTGTGCCGCGGCGGGATCCCGAGGCTCTGGCGGCGAAGTTGGCCATTCTTGCACGCGATCGCGAATTGAGATTGAGGATGGGAACCGCAGGTCGGCAACGAGTGCTAGCCAACTTTCAAATAGCTGATCAGATCGCGGGCTTCGAGGAGTTGTACCGCGCCACTTTGAATGGGGAGGCTTTGTCTCCACAAGGGACAGCCGTGAGCGGCCCGTTGCCGGTGGTCAGTGGTCAGTCGTCCGTCGTTCTTAACAATGTCCACAGTTGATCTAGTCTGGCTTTCCGACACTGCTCTGCTACCTGGTTGGGAATTGGGCGGGGTGTTGGCCGTTCGCCCGGAGCCTGAGTCGGTCGCAAAGGTTGCCGAGCAACTCACCAGCACCTCCACTGCGGCGGCAGTGCTCTTATGGGATGCTGCGCTGGGAACACCGGATCAGCAGGTTCTTTTGCGTGCCTTGGAATCGCCCGGTGATGTCTGGCACGCGGGCTTGAAACTCGGCATGAACGGTCAGCCGGGCATCATCCGCTTCGTCTCGCCTACCTGGATGCTGACCTGCGATCCACCGTGTGATATTGAGGCGACTTCGTGGAGACTCTCGCTACGCGCTTGCCTGGTGAGAACAGACGTCCTGCGCCGACTTGGCGGACCGAAGCCGGATTTCCAAGGCCTTGAAGGTGCAGGCCTGGAGCTGGGTCACCGCTGGATGCGTCGCGGCGCCTTGATGCGGCATGTGCCAGCCTTGCTTAATCATAGGTCAGTGGTCAGTGGCCAGTGCTCAGTGGTCAGCATCCCTTTCGAGGACGAACTGCGGTTTGTCTATTACCGGCATGGCCGGAAGTGGGCCGGCTGGGCGCTGTTCCGGGCCCTCATGACTCGCTACACCACGCCCCTGACCGCTCTCCGTTCCTGGCGGAAGGTGATGTCCGCGTCGCGTCCGCCAGAGCCTGCGCCGTACCGGCCGGCATTTGTTCAACGTTCAGGGTTCGATGTTCAAGGTTCGAGGTTTGATTCTCTTTCATCCGGCACAATGGACTCTTCATGCTCTGCTGTCACAACGGACCCTCAACCCTCAACCTTCAACCCTCAACCTGCCTCAGTCAGCGTGTTGATCCCCACACTGGACCGCTATCCCTACCTCCGCACTCTGCTGGGGCAATTGCGTCAGCAAACCGTCCGGCCTCTGGAGATTATCATTATCGACCAGACTGCTGCCGACCGACGTCAGGAGGGGCTGTTTGAGGCGTTCAGCGATTTGCCGTTGAAAGTGATTTACCAGGATGAACCTGGCCAGTGCACCGCGCGCAACGCCGGACTTCAAATGGCGCGCGGCGATTACATCCTTTTCATCACGAAGTCGGCGCCGGACCGCTGCCGGCGGACTTCTGCCTGGTTCGGGTGAGTGATGTGTTTCCAATGGGCAACACAATGATTCGTCGTGAGGTGCTGCGTCGCTCGGGATTGTTCGATCTGGCCTACAATCGCGGACAGCGGGCGGATGGCGACCTGGGGATGCGGGTTTACTTGAGCGGAGCGCTCATGGTGCTAAATCCGGGCATCTCGGTCCTTCACCATCATGCGCCCGTTGGGGGATTGCGGAGGCACAAGGCGCGGACGGTTACCTATGCCGCGAGTCGCAAACGGCTGATGCATCGAAACCTGCCAACCCCGACTGAGATTTATCTTGGGAACCGTTACTTTTCGGAAATGCAGGTGCGAGAGATGATCTGGTTGCGGGTCCTCGGGACCTTCAGCTCCTGGGGGGGACGTTTTCGCAAAGCAACCAAGATTTGTGTGAGCGCGATTCTCCTTCCGCACACTTTAGGGGTCATCCGCAAGAACTGGAAAAAAGCCACATCTTTGCTCGATGAATTTCCGCAAATCCCCGAACTCCCCCCGCAACCCAGGATGCGGCCCGTGGCCCTTGCTGGCGCGCGTTAGGCTCTTTCAGGCCACAACTGATTTGCGGAACTGTATCGCTAGCATCTCCATGCGCTTGCTCCTCCTCTCCAGCGAATTTCCGCCCGGCCCGGGTGGGATCGGCACGCACGCTTTTCAGCTCGCTTCAAATTTGGAACAAATCGGCTGGAGAGTCGGCGTGGTATCGCCGCAAAGCTACGCGGAGAAGTACGAGGTCAACAGATTCAACGATGCGACCCCCTTTCCGGTCCGGAGACTCCCGTTTGGACGGGGAATCATAACTGAGGCGATCTTGCGCTGGAGGGACACCTCCCGCTCGGTGCGGGAATTCCGGCCCAACGTCCTCATCGGGACTGGAGACCGGATGGCCTACCTGGCCTGGATCATCGCGCGACGGTTTGGATTGCCGTGGCTGGCAGTTGAACATGGCCGGTGGCCCGGCGGTTGGGAACGAGCGATCAAAAAGCGCGCGTTCATGGCGGCAAATGCCGTTGTGTGCGTGAGCCATTACACGCGCGATCGACTGGTGGAGATGGGCGTCGGCGCGCAGAAGTTGAAGGTGATCCATAATGGAGCCGACCCGAATGCGTTCAGGACGATGCCAGACGGGGAGGTCCAGCGGGTTCGCCGGGAGTTGGGACCCGTTGATTCCAAGTGGTTGATTACCGTGGGTAGTGTGACCGAGCGGAAAGGGCAGGACGTCGTGATTCGAGCGCTGCCGTCGATCTTGAAACAAGTGCCCACCACGCATTATCTATGCGTCGGATTACCGAGCAAAAAGCAGGAGTACTCCGCGCTTGCCCGGCAACTCGGCGTTGAAAAGCACGTTCATTTCGCTGGACATGTCGCGGCTGAAAATCTCCCGCAATACCTCAATGCGGCCGACCTGTTCGTCCTGACGAGCCGGCACACAGCGGATCAATGGGAAGGCTTCGGAATCGCGGTGGTCGAAGCGGCGCTCTGCGGCAAGCCGGCAATCGTTTCATCGAATTGTGGTTTGGCAGAGGCGATCATGGATGGGGTGACTGGGATTGGCGTTCCGGAGAACGATGAACACGCAACTGCTTCCGCAGTAGTGAGGCTGCTGCGGGACAAGGGCGAACGGGAGCGCATGGGAGAGAGGGCCCGGCAACATGCTTTAGCCAACCAGACCTGGGCCCAAAAAGCGCTTCAGTACCACGCCCTTATCGAGGGCTTGGATGCTTGGCCATTCCACACTCCCTCATGTACTACCAAGGTATTCCGCTTTGTGTTTGGTCGCCACAAAGATGGTCCCTCGGCACCTCATCAGGTTCAGCCCTGAATGCCTGTGTATGGGAATGATTCCTTTCGTGTGCCCTGCGACAAATGATCTGCTGTGCGAGGAAGCACATACCTTGGTTTCGAGCCATGGCAAAGTTTACCCGATCCGGAACTGCATCCCCAGGTTTGTCTCCGACTCAAACTATGCCCAAGCT
>QHOP01000367.1 GCA_003219345.1 Verrucomicrobiota bacterium | reverse complement strand
CATCTGCTGACCGCGGAACTCGACTTTTCCGTGTCCGGTTTTTCGACCTGGGTGCGCCCGACTGCGACGCCGCCGCAGGTGCCGTTGCCGGAATCGATCGAACGCATCCGCGCCTTACCCGGCGCGCAGGCGGTTGGCGCGGGCAGCCGGTTGCTGCGACGTGAGAACCGACCACCGAACGAGTCGATCGCGATTTTTGGCCGGCCGACGCTCAAGCCCGAAGAACAGCCGAAAGCAGAGTTCAAAGGCATCACGCCCGACTGGCTGCGCGCGTTGGGAGCGCGCGTGCTGCGCGGACGCGACTTGACCGAGGCCGACACGCTGGAAGCGCCCGGTGTGGTGCTGATCAACGAGACCCTGGCCCGGCGCTATTTTCCGAATGAAGATCCCATCGGCCAGCTCTTCAAGATGGGTACCAGTCAACCGCCATTGGGCGCAACGAATGTTTATGGCCTGCCCGAGTGGAGCGAAATCGTCGGTGTCGTGAGTGACATAAAATCGTTGCACCCGCACCCGGAAGCCGTGCCGGAAGCCTATCAACCCTACTGGCAGTGGCCGATGCAGAATCCGACGGTCCTTGTCCGCACGACAGGCGATCCCGCAACGCTGGCGGAAGCGATCCGTCGCGAAACAAAAGCGGTGATCCCCAATCTGCCGCCACCGCTCATCCGCACGATGGACGCCCTGCTCTCGGAGACGGTGGCGCAACCGCGCCTGCAAACGGGGTTGTTGAGTCTGTTCGCCGGCGTGGCTTTGTTGCTGGCCGCAGTCGGTCTCTACGGCGTGCTGGCGTATTCCGTGACCCAGCGCCAGCGTGAGATCGGGGTGCGCCTGGCCCTCGGCGCGCAGAAACGCAACGTCCTTTCGCTGGTGATCAGTCAGGGAATGAAGCTCGCGCTGTCCGGCGTGGCCATCGGCATCGTAGCGGCGCTGGCGCTGACGCGCGTCATTCGCGGCCTGCTCTACGGAGTCACGCCCACCGATCCCGTGACGTTCGCCCTCGTCTCACTGCTGCTCGTGGCCGTCGCGCTCCTGGCGTGTTGGTTGCCCGCCCGGCGCGCCGCGCGGGTCGATCCGATGGAGGCGCTGCGTTATGAATGATTCAAACGCGGAACGCGGAACGTGGAGCGCGGAATGAAAAGCAACCGACAACAAGACCACTGATTACTCACCAAATCGCAAATCGTTGAACCGTTGAATCGTTAAAACGTGAACCCGAATTGTCAAAGCTCTTTCGCCTCGTCCGCCGATTCAACGATTCAACCTTTTTAACGATTTAACGAACTATGAATGACTTGAGATTCGCCTTCCGCCAACTGCTGAAAAACCCCGGCTTCACCGCCGTGGCCGTGCTCACGCTCGCGGTCGGCATCGGAGCCAACACGGCGGTCTTCAGCCTGGTCAACGAATTCCTGTTGCGCCCTCTCCCCGTTAAGGACCCAGAGCAATTGTTTGGCATCGTTCTGATTGACCGCAGCGGCGATTACGCGAACCAACGGATTCCCTATCCCATTTATCGCGATTATCTCGAGCAGAGCCGCGTCTTTTCCGAACTGCTGGCTTACGCTCCGGTTTCCGCCCCGATGCAGATCGGCAACGCGACGCGTTACGTTCGGATCCAACTCGTCTCCGCAAACTTTTTCTCAGCGCTTGGCGCGGCGCCGGCATCTGGTCGGACATTTCTGGCGGAAGACGACCGAACACCGGGGCAAACGCCGGTGGCGGTCATCAGTGATGCGTGCTGGAGGGACAGCTTCAAAGCCGATCCGATGGTGATTGGCAAAACACTCGTCCTTCGACCGAATTACGCGGAGCCATTGACCTGCACGATCGTCGGCGTCGCTCCGACCGGTTTTGACGGGCTCGATAAATTCACACCGCAGGTCTGGCTGCCAGCCGTGATGGAGGAACATTTCAAGAGAAGCATGGGCGTGGACTTCCGGTTGGTGGGCCGGCTGGCGCCGGGCGTGAACCGCGCACAAGCCGCCGCAGAACTGGATGTCGCGGCGCAAAACATCGCGCGGAAATACCAGGGCGCAGTCATCCCGGGCTACGAGAATGAAGGCATTTTCCGTTCGGACCTCAAGACCCAACTCCGGCACGCGGCGCTGGGAAGTTGGGGTGCGTTCAAGTCGCACAGTGTATTGCGGAAGGCGACCGCTCTGGCCATGGGGGTTGTTGGCCTGGTGCTGCTGATCGCCTGCGCCAATATCTCAAACCTGCTGCTGACCCGCGCCGCGAGGCGACGGAAGGAAATCGCCATCCGCCTTTCCCTGGGGGCGACGCGCTGGCAGCTCCTGCGTCAAATGCTGACCGAAAGCATGGTGTTGTCGCTGCTCGGATGCGGCTCGGGAATGCTGGTTGCGCATTGGGTCAACCGGTTGTTGCTGGCCCTGAAACCGGGCGATCTGGAACTGGTGGTTCCAACCGCAGTGGACTATCGCGTTGTTTGTTTCGCGCTGTTTGTGGCGGTACTGGCCGGGTTGATTTTTGGGACGGCGCCCGCCTGGCAGGCCGCGCGATGCGACGTCAACTCCGCGCTCAAAGATGAAACGGCGGTCGTCGGCTCAGAGCGCAGCCTTCATCTGCGCGACCTGCTTGCCGTCGGCCAGATCGCGCTCTGCCTGGTGCTGCTGATCGGAGCCGGACTGTGCCTGCGAAGTTTTGCGGCACTGAACGCGACGAATCCCGGATTCAACGTCAAAAACCTCGTGGTCGTTCCTCTGGAACTGCAGGGTTACACCGAAAAGTCGGTCGGACCGTTTTATCAGGAGCTGGCGCAACGCTTGGAGTCCGTGCCGGGCATTCAGTCGGTCAGTGTTGCGCGTTCCCTGCCCTTGCTCGACGGCCCCTCATCATTTCCTGCCGGCCAGATCGAGAATTACGCGCCGCAGAAGGATGAGTTCATCGTCGTGGAATTTGCCGAGGTTGGGCCAAAATATTTTGAGACCATGGGCATCCCTGTCGTCCAAACGCCGGAGATGGGCGGTCGGACCATTCGTGGTGAACGGCGTGGTCAAAGACAGCCAGATCAAGAACCTCACCGACAGACCGGGCCCGTACCTTTATCGGCAAAGCGCGGAGCCCCGATCCACTTCGCTGACACTGATCGTGAAGACCGACGGCAACTCGCGCGCTGCGATGGCGGCAGTGCGGCGGGAGATTCTGAGGGATAACAAAGACCTGGATCTTTCGCGTATGCGAACCATGCGACAAATTCTGGCCGGCTCGCTCGTGGACCAGCGCTTCCTTTTGATCCTGCTCGGCGGCTTTGCGGGCTGCGCGACGCTGTTGGCCGCGCTAGGCATTTACGGCGTGATGTCGTACCTGGTCACGCAACGCACGCGCGAAATCGGCGTCCGCATGGCCCTGGGTGCCCGGCAACGGAACGTCCTCGCCTTGGTGCTGCGGCATGGAGCGCTGCTGACGCTCGGGGGCATTGTACTGGGCCTGTTGGGCGCGCTGGCGGCGACCCGCGTTTTGACCAGCGTGCTTTACAGCATCAGTTCCACCGATCCGCTGACGTTTTGTGGCATTGCGCTGCTGCTGACTGCCGTCGCGCTTCTGGCGTGTTGGTTGCCCGCCCGACGGGCTGCGAGGGTCGATCCGATGGAGGCTCTCCGATACGAATGAAAACTTCAAAAACCGAGCTCCGAACACCAAAGAAGCTCCAAGTGCAAAGCTCCAAGGCAGCGAGCCTGCTGCAGGTTTTGGAATCTGAAGTTTGGGATTTCTCTGGAGCTTGGTGTTTGGGATTTGGTGTTTTGCCCACGAAGAGAAAGGAAATAGCGTGAAGATCAGAATCCTGAGCATAAGTGTAACCGCCCTAATTCTCACTTGCTGCACCCGTTCATCCAGCGCGCAGACTCTCACACCCGACTTAAAGGCCGTGCCCGATGGAAAGGGATGGAAGGGCAGCATCGGCGCGACGAAACTCATTGAGAAGGATGGCGCGGCGGCCATCGAGTTCAACAAGCCTGGGCAGAATGTCGTCTGGCTTGATGGATTCGAGTTCAGCGCTGGCACCATCGAGTTCGATGCAAAGGGCAAAAGCGCGCCGCCGCAAAGCAGCTTCGTCGGCGTGGCTTTCCGCGCAGTGGATCTGGCAACCCACGATGCGGTCTATTTCCGTCCGTTCAATTTTCGTGCGGCTGATCCCGAAAAGAAATCGCACGCTGTGCAATACGTTTCTGAGCCGCAATGGTCGTGGCAAAAGCTGCGGAAGGAAAAGCCTGGCCAGTTCGAGAAACCCATCGAACCCGCGCCTGATGGCGATGCCTGGTTTCACGCCAAGGTGGTCGTCGAGAAGCGGCAGGTAAAAGTCTTCGTCAACGGCGCTACGGAGCCATCGTTGGTGGTGAACGAACTCAGCGACCGCCCAGGCGGCTCCGTTGGCCTTTGGTGCAATGGCTACGGCGTCATCGCCAATCTGAAGATTATGCCGAACAAATGATGTGGTCGAACCCAGATCGGTCGAGCAAACGCTGGTTGAATCGTTGAAACCGTTAAATCGTTAAAACGTGAAAGCGAATTGCCAATGCTCTTTCGCCGCGTCTGCCGATTTAACGGTTCAACTCTTTTAACGCTTTTAACGAACCATGAACGATTTCAAATTCGCCTTCCGCCAACTGTTGAAGAACCCCGGATTCACCGCTGTCGCTGTGCTCACGCTCGGGCTGGGCATCGGAGCGAACACGGCGATCTTCAGCGTTGTCAACTCGACGCTGTTGAATCCCGTGCCGGGGCCGGAGCCGGAACGACTCATGCAGATCGGCGAGCAAAACAGCGAACAACGGCAGAGCGGATTCTTCCATGGCGTGGGCCCGCCTGTGTTTCAAGCTCTGAGGGAGAATCAGGATTTCTTTTCCGATCTCGTGTGGGCCAATAGCGGCACTCCTTTTTCGAGTAAGACCGGCGATTTCACTGAGAGAGTGCAAGGTTCAAGGGTCTCGTCTGACTTTTTCGGATGTTGGAACGCAAGGCCGATTCTTGGCCGCACGTTTGCTCCGGATGAAGCGGTTCCGATCGGCAAGGACGGAATGCCGATCGCAGATTCCGCTATTGTTATCGCTTATGCGTTCTGGAAATCTCATTTTAGCGGAGATGCCGACGTGATCGGCAAGAGCATCGAGTTGTCCGGGCGCCGCTTCACGGCGATTGGAGTCATGCCGTCTCATTTTGGATTCCCCTGGGGAGGAGATCAGTTCTGGCTGCCGGCGGAAGACCCGCACGTGAGACCCGATCTCGTTGAGACTCCAAACTACAAGGTGTTCGCGCGCCTGAAGCCAGGCGTGAGCGCTCAGCAGGCGCAGGCCATGCTCGATGTGCTGACACAACGATTGATGAGGGAGTATCCACGTGGCATGTCGCCTAAGACCGACTGGTTACGTTACGGTTATGCCATGTTTATTCAAAAGGAGGGTTGGAGCATTCGCATCCGGCCTTTGCGTGAAATTTTCGTCGAAGGGCAATTAGGCATGAATTTGAAACGGACCCTCTTCGGTTTGGTCGGGGCGCTCGGCTTTGTGCTGCTCATCGCGTGCGCGAACGTCGCGAATTTGATACTGGCCAGGACCGAGAATCGTCAGCAGGAACTGGCCATTCGCGCCGCGCTCGGTGCGGGTCGTGTTCGATTGATGCGGCAGGTTCTGACCGAAAGCGTTCTGTTGGCATTCCTCGGCGGGCTGGCCGGTCTGGTGATAACCGTGTGGGGAATGATGGCACTGGAGTCATTTATTCCTTACTGGAGACCGCATCTGAAGGAGGTCCGGATTGACGGGTCCGCGCTGGGCATCACTCTGCTGATTTCACTTGGGACAGGATTGGCGGCGGGGCTGGCGCCGGGTTTGCGCGGAAGTCGAGTGGCCCTGGCGAACGCCATGAAGCAGGCGGGGACGGGCGCGACGGTTGGCATCGGTTGGCGTCGCTATCACGGCGGGTTGGTGGTCATTCAGGTCGCGTTGGCCCTGATCTTGTTGACCGGCGCGGGGCTGATGATTGAAAACGTTGTTCGCCTGCTTCACGTCAATCCCGGATTCGACCCGGAGAATCTACTGCGCGTGAGCGTTCAGTTGCCCTGGGAGAAATACGAACGGCAACGGGAAAAAACGAGTCTTCTCCTCGCCGATTTGCGCGAACGATTCGCCGCGTTGCCAGGAGTCAAAGCCGTCGGCATCGAGAAGGAAAGCGGTTTCCCGGAAACGTTCAATGTGGATGGCGGCCCGCAATCGGTGGAACTCTATCGTGTTGGTTGCGGTATGGAGGAAAGCGACCTTTTTCGGGCGATGCGCGTCCCGCTGCTGGCAGGCCGTTATTTCAACAGAGACGACATCGGTGAAGGAAGCGGCACTGCGATCATCAACGAGACGATGGCCCAACTCTGCTGGCCGGAAGAGGTCGCCGTGGGCAGGAAGTTTCGAGCGCCAGGCGCTCCAGGCGCGGGTGACCAGGTGTATGAAGTGGTGGGAGTTGTCGGTGACATCCGCGACTACAGTTACGACCAGGAAGTGTTTCCGACCTTCTACCGGCCGTACCAGGAATTGGATTTGCAGGGCGGGCCGCCGACGTTTCTGATGCGCATTCACACCGACCCGCGCGCTTTGACTCAGGTCATCCGAAAGGAATTGAAGGCCGCCGAGCCTGCGATGGGGACACCGGACATCCATGTCGTCAAACAAAAACTCTACGATTCCACGCAAGCGCGACGGACGTACATGTACTATCTGATGGTGATCGCCGCGGGCGGACTGTTGTTGTCCGCGCTTGGCATCTACGGCGTGCTCTCGTATGCGGTCACCAGGCGCACGCGTGAAATCGGGATTCGCATGGCGATGGGCGCGGAACGGCGTCGGGTGCTGGGTATGGTCTTGCGCGAGGGAGCGCGCTTGATAGGAGTCGGTGTGGTGGCGGGACTCGTGGCGGCGTTGTGGCTCACACGGCTCCTGGGGAACCAGCTTTTCAAGCTGTTCGAGGTCAGGCCAAACGATCCGGTTGTCCTGGCGGGCGTGCTCCTTTTCCTTTCTGCCGTCGCGCTGCTGGCGTGCTGGCTGCCGGCGCGACGGGCGGCGCGAGTCGATCCGATGGAGGCGCTGCGTTATGAATGAAACGAACATCGAACATGCAACATCGAACGCTGAACATCGAACGTGGGGAGACGCGGCGTTGCGAATGACGAATGACGAATTCCTAATGACGAAAGAATTCCTAATTCCCAATGACGAAGGTCAAAGCCTGCGAGCTGGCCGGAACGATTTGGACATTCGTGCTTCGACATTCCTTCGACATTCGTCATTCAGATTTCGACATTTTCCAGAGCCAAAGATCGAATGCGGAATCGGGAATCAAGCAACTGACAACGGACCACGAACCACTGACCACAGAAGAAATTTATGATCAAACTGCTAAACCTTGAAAAATCGGTAAAGACCAAGGCGGGATTCACTTACTTGCTGCGCCAGATCAACCTGGATATTGCCGAAGGCGAGTTCGTCACCATCATGGGACCGAGCGGCGCGGGCAAATCCACTTTGCTCAGCATCATCGGCTTCTACGACAGCGCGTGGGAGGGCGAGTATTACCTGTTCGATCAGGCGGTGCACAAGCTCGCGCCCAAGGAACGGGCGGCGCTCAACAAGCGCCATGTCGGCTTTGTATTTCAACAATTTCATTTGCTCGAAGACCTCACGGTGGCGGAGAACCTGGACATCCCGCTGTCGTATCGCGACGTGAGAAAGTCCGAGCGCGAGGGCATCGTCGCCGACACGCTCGATCGCTTTGGCATCGTGGCCAAGAAAGATTTGTTTCCCAGCCAGTTGTCCGGCGGCCAACAACAACTGGTGGCCGTGGCGCGGGCAATCGTCGCGAAGCCGTCGTTGATCCTGGCGGACGAGCCGACCGGCAATCTGCATTCGGACCAGGGCCGCGAGATCATGGAACTGTTCAAGAAGCTGAATGACGCCGGGACGACCATCGTCCAAGTCACGCATTCCGAAACCAACGCCGCCTACGGTCATCGCGTTATCCGGTTGCGGGACGGTTGGCTGGCCAAAGAGTGACGAATCGAGGATGTCGAAAGAGCGGAAAATGTTTGTAACTCCAGAGGGAAAAACGGTGTCATGAAAGCACCACGTTTGTTTGACGATTTTGTTCCAATGAAGCAATCTCCCACCCCAATGCGAATCTTACGAAATATTCTGGCCGGGTTTTGTGTCGCTATGGTCGCCGCGAGCGCGCAAACGACGAACTCCGTTATAAAAAGTTTAACGCTCGAGGATTGCCTTCAGACAGCGTTACAGCACAACTTTGACGTGCAGATCAAGCGGTACGGTCCGGAGATCGCGCGCTACACGCTGGGCCTCTCCTACGCGGGTTATGACCCGACGTTTACGTTCTCTGGCGAGCATGATTACACTCGAGCTCCCGGCGGCGTTGACCCGCAGGGCCGGCCATTCGGCGGCACGGAGAGCGACAGTGACAGCTTCAGAACCGGCATCAACGGATTGCTTCCCTGGGGTTTGACTTACGACCTGGGCGGAAGTCTGGCCGACCGCGCCGGCACGCAGCCCGGCTCGGTGTCCGACTTGAACAGTCCTTTCATCGTCACGAACAGCTTCGTGGACGTCAACACCGGCAACACCATTACCTACTACAGCACGAACTACAACACAGTGCCGGCCCGTTTTCCGTTTGAGAACACTTCGGGCAGCATCGGCTTTTTGCAACTGCGCCAGCCGGTGCTGAAAAATTCCTGGATCGATTCCACCCGTCTGAGCATTGCGATCAACAAGCGGAACCTGAAAATTTCCGATCTGGACCTCCGCTCGCAGATCATGAACACCGTGACTGCTGTGGAAGAGGCCTACTACAACCTGATTTTCGCCGAGGAAAACGTGAAGGTCCAGGAAGCGGCGCTGGAACTGGCGAAACGGCTGCTCGCGGAAAACCAGAAGAGGGTGGAGGTCGGGGCATTGGCGCCGCTGGATGAAAAGCAGGCGCAATCGCAAGTGGCCAGCAGCGAGGCTGACTTGCTGGCCGCTCAGGGCACGCGCGACACGCAGCAGAGGGTACTGAAGAATTTGCTGAGCGACGACTATTCGCAATGGCAGGAGACGTCCCTGAAGCCGACCGAGCCGCTCCTGGCAGTGCCGCAGTCGTTCAACAAGCAGGAGAGCTGGGAAAGGGGCCTGAGCCAGCGTCCGGACCTGCTGCAGGCCAAGCTCAGTCTGGAAAAGCAGGGCTACGTCGTCCGGTTCCAGAAGAACCAACTTTTCCCGCAGTTGGACCTGTTCGGCACTTACGGTTTCAACGCTTCGAGCAGCGAATACAGCGGCGCCTTCGACCAGTTTCAGCGCGGAAACAGTCCGTTTTATTCGGCCGGGGCGCAGGTGACGGTTCCCATGGGCAACGCCGCCGCGCGCAACAATTATAAGGCCGCCAAAGCCACCAAGGCGCAAATTACGCTGCAGTTAAAGCAACTGCAACAGACCGTCCTGGTCCAAATCGAAAATGCGATCGCCGTGGCCGTCACCAGCTTCGAGCGGGTCAAGGCAACCAAGGAAGCCAGCCGTTACGCCCAGGACGCGCTCGAAGCCGAGCAAAAGAAACTCGAAAACGGCAAGAGCACCAGTTTTATCGTCCTGCAACTCCAGAAAGACCTCACGTCGGCGCGGTCGGCCGAAATCCGCGCGTTGGCCGACTACAACATCGCCCTCGCCCAACTCGCCCTCAACGAGGGAGCGACGCTCGAGCGGCGTCACGTGACCCTGGAAGTGAAGTGATTGTTTGTCCGTTGTCGGTGGTCAGTGGTTCGTTGTCCCCCGCCGCGTGGCGCCCGCAGGAAAACTATCCGAAGAGGCTCTCGGTGCTTTCCGCAAAGTCGCTCAACAGGTCTGCCAGCGAGTCTCCTTTAATCGGCAGATATTTTCCGGTCGCGCTCGCGTGAACCTCGGCTCGCGGGTTCCGCAACTCCGCTTTCGCTTCGAACAATTTGTTGCGCCGGTTGGCGACCAGCTCGGCGATGACCTGCAATTCCTCGTTTGGCCGGGCGGGTTGCACGAAACGCACGTTCAACTCGGCGCAATAGGAGAAGCGCTTCGTCCGCACGCCGATCACCCACACCATCGCTTCGTCCAGCACAGTCGAGATCAGTCCGCCGTGAACGGTCTCTCTGAAACCGACGTGTTCGGTCCTGGGCACGAATCGCGCTCGCACAATCCGGCCGTCGGTTTCAAAGTCCAGTTTCAACCCCAGCGGATTGTTAAGCCCGCAGACGAAACACGATTTGGTGTGGGGCAACTTCAACATCTCACGTTCGTGCAGGGGAAATGAAACGAACTGTCCGCAGACTCCCCTAGTCCCGCATAGCGTGGCTGTCAACACGCCAGTTTGGTTTCATGATGAAACCAAAGACTTGACCCCGACTACTCGCCGGCTGAAGTCCGCTGGACTGGCGCGGCAGCGCGATGGCCCGGCGCAGCAACAAAAGCAATCAAAGCCTGACCATCCTCAAGGTTCCAGACCCGCACTTCACCGTCATAGCCGCCACTGGCCAGGCGTTTTGATTTTTCGTCAACCGCCAGCGAATAAACCCAGTCATGGTGGCCGGAGAAGGTCCGGAGCAGTTCCTTTTTGTCCGCTGAGTGTTGTCTGATTTTCGCGTCGGCGGAACAACTGAAAATCCATTTGCCGAGGACGACCAGTCTGAAGATGTCTTCGTCGAAGCCGCCGATGTCCCCGGCCGCCTTGCCGTCCTGCGCATCCCAGATATGGATTTTTTTGTCGCGACCGGCTGAATAAACCCGTTTGCCGTCGTCGCTGAAAGCCACGGCAAACACCGGGCCCTGATGACCGGTATAACTCGTTTCCAGATCACCGGTCTTCGCATCATAAATGCGCGCGGTGCGGTCGCGGCTGGCCGATGCGAGACGTGTGCCGTCGCCGCTCCAGGCAATGGACATGACCCAGTCCGCGTGCTGCTGAATGACCAGTTGCTCTTTGCCCGTGCCGACATCGTAAACGCGAATGGAATTGTCCGCGCCGCCCACGGCGAGCCGTGAACCGTCCGGACTGAAGCTCAACGTCAACGCCGTGTCGGGCGTGGCGCCGAGCACTTTCACTAGGGAGCCATTCGTCGGATTGAACAGAGCCGCCTCGCCCAATTCTCCCGGCGAACCGCCGGCCGCGGCGAGAAGCGCGCCGTCCCGGCTGTAATCGAGGCTGTGCGTCCGCTGCGCGACATGCTTGATGCGACGCAGAAGTTTTCCTTCGGCCGGATTCCAAATCGTGATTTCGTGATAGCCGCCGACTGCCAGTTCACTTCCGTCCGGGTTGAACGCCAGCGCCGTAACCGGCACGGGATGGTGATAGACGGAGGGCGGATCGGGATGCGGCGCCTTCGGAATGAGCGAGACGAGTGGCGCCTTGGCGTCCGAGCCGTCGAATGCCGCGCCTTCTTTGATCCAGCGCGCGATGAGCGCAATCTGCACGGCGGGCAATGGATCGTCCTTTTGCGGCATCCGGTCGTCCTCATCCTGGGCGGTGATGCGGTGGAACAGTTCGCTTTGATCGGGCTGGCCAGGAACAACCGACGCGGATTTGCTTTCGCCGGCTTTCATCAGCAAATCAAAGCTGTCGAGGCGGAAATGGCCTTTCGATTTCTCCGGGCCGTGGCAGGCGACGCATTTTTTCGCCAGAATCGGCGCGATGCCTTTGCTAAAGCTGACCGCCCCCGCGCCTTCGCTTTCCTGTCCAAAGACAAAAAGCGAACGGAATAAGAAGGCGAGCAGCAGAGCGCGCGCTTTGCTCTTCATCGGTTGTGATAAAATTCCAGACCGCCACGAAACCTGCCAGCAAATTTTGCGTTGGAAAGCCGACGTAACCTTTGGCATTGCCAGGCGGGCAAATTTTGATGAAGAAAATGGCAATAAAACCGGTTAGATTGTCGTCCATGTAACGTCATGACCAAACGCGCGGCCATCTTGCTTTGTTCGGTGACCCTGGGTTTTCAACTGACCCAGGCGGCAGCACCAGCCGAGACTACCCGGAAGACCAAGGGCGGCCAACCCTCCGGCGACGCCGCTTTTCAAACCCAGGTCAAACCGTTGCTCGGCAAATACTGCCTTGGCTGCCACGGGGAAAAGAAAAAAGGGGACCTCGATTTGCGGGTTTACACGGACGAAGCGTCGGTGCTGCGCGACCGCAAGACTTTCGCGAAGGTGATCAAGAACCTCCAGGCACATGAGATGCCGCCTGAAAAAAAACCGCAGCCGACGCCGGAGGAACGCGAGCTGATCGCCGCCTGGATCCAGTCCGAGATTTTCAAGTGCGACTGCGACCATCCCGACCCCGGCCGCGTCACGATTCGCCGGCTCAATCGCGCGGAATACAACAACACCATTCGCGATCTCGTGGGCGTGGATTTCCAACCGGCGGACGATTTTCCGGCGGATGATTCGGGTTATGGCTTTGACAACATCGGCGATGTGCTCTCGCTGCCGCCGGTGCTGCTGGAAAAGTATCTGGCCGCCGCCCGGAGAATTCTGCACAAGGCCATCGTCACGGACCTGAAGCCAAAACCGCTGCAGCACTTCGACGCCGACGCTCTGGACGGCACGGCGCCTGGAGAATCATTGGGCGGCGGAATCAAACGGCTGGGACGCGAGGGAAATATTTTTGTCGCGGTCAATTTTCCGCACGACGGCGAATATATTCTGCGCGCGAAGGCCTACGGCGAACAGGCCGGACCGGAGCCGGCCCGGATGTCATTCAGTCTCGATGACAAGGAACTTAAGAGGTTCGACGTGAAGGCCGAGGAACCCGCCCCGGAAATTTACGAAACGCGCCTGCAAGCCACCGCGGGCGCGCACAAATTTGCCGCCGCGTATCTGAACAATTATCGCAACCCGAAAGACCCGGACCCGAAAAACCGCGATCGCAACCTGGTCATTCACTATCTCGACGTGGAGGACACCGACCCATCGCGCCCCGTAGCATTGCCCGAATCGCACAGACGCATCTTTTTCCGCCAGCCGACGCCGGGAACCAAAGCGGAAGTCGCGCGCGAACTCATTGGCCGATTCGCCACGCGCGCTTTTCGCCGTCCCGTGACGAAGGAGGAAGTGGACCGGCTGATGAAACTGTTCGCGCTGGCCGACACCCATGGGGAGAGTTTCGAGCGCAGCGTCAAGGTGGCGTTGGAGGCGGTTTTGGTTTCGCCTTATTTTCTTTTTCGCGGCGAATTGCAGCCGGAGCCGAATAATCCCTCGGTCGTGCGCCCGGTGGACGAATTCGCGCTGGCGTCGCGCCTCTCGTATTTTCTCTGGAGCAGCCTGCCGGACGATGAACTGTTCGCTTTGGCGGAACGCAAGGCGCTGCGAAAAAATCTGGAGCAGCAAGTCAAACGGATGCTGAAGGACCCGAAGGTGAAAGCGTTCGTGGACAATTTCGCGGGTCAATGGCTGCAAATCCGCAATTTGAAACTGGCCGCACCCGACAAAAAACTCTTCCCCGAATTCGACGACGACCTTCGCGCCGCGATGGCGAAGGAAACCGAGTTGTTCTTCACCGACATCGTGCGGCAGGACCGCAGTGTGTTGGAATTCCTGGACGCTAACTTCACGTTTATAAACGAACGGCTGGCCAGGCTCTACGGCATCCAGGGGGTGCGCGGCGACGACTTCCTGCGCGTGTCGTTGAAAGGGACGCATCGCGGTGGATTGCTGACGCAGGGGAGCATTCTCACGGTCACCTCCACTCCCACCCGCACGTCGCCGGTCAAACGCGGCAAATGGGTGCTCGAAAATATCCTCGGCGCACCGCCCCCGCCCCCGCCCCCGGACGTGCCGGAGTTAAAGGAAGGCAAGGAAGCCGCCCTCACCGGCACGCTGCGCCAGCGGATGGAGCAGCACCGCCAGAACCCAATGTGCGCCGCCTGCCATGCGCGGATGGACCCGATTGGTTTCGGGCTGGAAAACTTCAATGGAATCGGCGAATGGCGGGAAAAGGAGGGCGACTTCTCGATCGACCCGGCCGGCAAGCTGGTCAGCGGCGAAACGTTCAATGGCCCGGATGATTTGAGAACCATTTTAATGAAACGCAAGCGCGACGACTTCGTGCATTGCCTGACGGAAAAAATGTTGACCTACGCGCTGGGCCGCGGCCTGGAATACTACGACAAGTGCGCCGTGGACCAGATCACGAAGCGATTGGCGAAGGGCCGTTACAAATTTTCCACGCTGATTTCGGAGATCGTGAAGAGCACGCCGTTCGAGTTGCGCCGCGGCGAGGAAGAGCAATTGGCGGAGGCGGCGCAATGAGGTGCGTCGATGCCGTCAGGGAACCCTGGAGCAGCGCGCCACGGGGAGAGGAACGATTCGCGCGTTGAACCCCTGAGCCGTAGCCGCCGACGTGAGTCGGCGCTAATCCTTTGCCGCGAAAACAAACAATTGCGCCGACTCACGTCGGCGGCCACGAGGTTCATGGGAGCTGAACCGGTTTGAAATCGCGGCTTGTATTTGAAGTGTTTGCGGGGTAGTTTCGTCAGTTAACCGGCCACAAAAGCATGTTATGAACAAGACCTGGCAAATTCCGCGACGGACTTTTTTGAAAGGACTGGGAACCGTCATCGCCCTGCCGATGCTCGAGGCCATGCTGCCACCGGCGAAATTGTTCGCCGCCGACGCGACTGAAACCGGCACAGCGTTTCCCCGCCGAATGGCTTTCGTCTATATTCCGAACGGCGCGAACATGGAAGACTGGACGCCCAAAACCATCGGCGCTGATTACGAATTGCCTTACATTCTCCAGCCGCTGGAGCCGCTCCGGAAAGATTTCCAGGTCATCAGCGGCCTGGCCCACGACAAGGCCCGGCCGCACGGCGACGGCCCCGGCGACCACGCTCGCGCTTCGGCGACGTTCCTCACCGGGTGCCAGGCGCGCAAAACCAAAGGCGCGGACATCAAGGTGGGTGTTTCCGTGGACCAGATCGCCGCCGAGAAAGTCGGCAAATACACGCGCCTGCCGTCGCTGGAATTGAGCTGCGACAGGGGTCGCATCGCCGGCGAATGCGATTCCGGTTACAGTTGCGCCTACCAGTTCAACCTCTCCTGGAAAACGGAATCGACTCCAATGCCGCCGGAGGTTGACCCGCGCCTGGTTTTCGACCGGCTTTTCTCCAACGGCATCGCGGAAGAAACCGGGGAGAGCCGCGCGAAACGCGACCTCTACAACCAGAGCATCCTCGATTTGGTGACGGAAGACGCCAGCCGGTTGAAATCCAGGCTCGGCTACACCGACCGCCACAAGCTCGATGAATATCTCACCGCCGTTCGTGAACTGGAACAGCGCATCCAGCAGGCCGAAAAATTCGCCGCCTCACAGCCCGACTTCGTCAGACCGAGCGGCATTCCCAAACAGTATGAACAGCACTTGCGGCTGATGTATGACATGATGGCGCTGGCGTTCCAAAGCGACTCCACCCGCGTCGCGACCTTCATCACGGCGCACGATGGCGACGACCGCCCGTACCCCTTCATCGGCGTCTCCGATGGCCACCACACGCTTTCGCATCATCAGAACGATCAGGCGAAGAAAGAAAAAATCGCGAAGATAAACCGTTTCCACATGGAGCAATTCGGCCGTTTCCTGACCAGGCTGAAATCAATCAAGGAAGGTGAAGGGACCCTGCTCGACAATTGCATGATTGTTTATGGCGGCGCCATCGGGGACGGCAACCGGCACAACCACGACAACCTGCCCATCCTGCTGGCCGGTCAAGGCGGCGGCACGCTTACGCCCGCTCGCCACGTCAAGCTCGACAAGGAAACGCCGATGACCAATCTCTACCTCTCCATGCTCGACCGCATGGGCGTCGCGGCGCAACGCGTTGGAGACAGCACCGGCAAGTTGGAGGATGTTTAAGGCGTGAGTGCGAACGCGAGTTCGCGGCGGGTCGGCAGCGGAGTGCAGATATACTGGTTGTCAAAGTAATGTCCAAAGAATGCGTGTGCGGCACTCCCCGCGACTGCGAGAAGACCCTCTCCCCATCATCCGATGAGGGGAGAGATTTCCCCGAAAGATTTCGCGCATTGAGTCCCTGAACCGAGGGAAAACATCGAACATCGAACATCGAACACCGAAGGCCGAAGTGAGCGAGGATTCGCGCTGCCATTCGATGTTCGGCGTTGGATGTTCGATGTTGGATGTTCGTCCGGGTTCATGGGGAGCCTCCACGATTCCAGCATCGCGCATTGGGACCATGAACCCACCCCCAACCCCTCCGGAGGAGGGGAGTCAATGTCGAGACACGCTTGCGAGTTCCCCTCCTGGGAGGGGCCAGGGGTGGGTCGGTTCATGGAAAGGGCAGGGTGAGGGGAGTGGTGAAGGCGCAGGCTGCGCTTACTCCTCTGGAACTCGCCTCCTTTTTCCCTTTTCCTTATTCGGCTGAGCTTCCTCGTTCGATTTTTTAATCAGAGGCGCCTTCCGCTCTATCTCTTCCAACAATTCCTGGGCGTCTTGCGGATTCCGCACGACTTTGGGGCGCAGGAAAACCATCAACTCGACTTCGTGCGTCGTTTTATCCTTTTTCTTGAAAGCCCACCCGACCACCGGGATGCTTCCGAGGATGGGGGTCTTTCGCAAGGTATCGGACACTTGCTTTTGGATGATGCCGCCCAGGACGAGCGTCTGGCCGTCTTTGGCCCGGAGGTCGGTGCGGAAGTTGCGCGTATCGATAAGGGCGCCCCCAAGCACCGTCTGTCCGGGCACGACGGTGGAGGATTCCGCGTGGATTTTCAGCTCCACATCCCCGGCGGTGTTGATATGTGGGGTGACTTCGAGAACCACGCCGACGTCTTTATACGCGATGGCAGTGCTTTGCGAACCGACCGACGAGACCTGAGTATTGGCAGGGATTGGCACCTGCTGACCCACGAAGAGCCGACCCGTTTCATTGTCACGGATGTTGATTTGAGGCTCGGCGAGGACGGTGGCGGCAGTGGTCTTGCGAAGGAACTGAACGAGATAGTCCATGCTGATGGTGCTATCCAGCACCCCCGAACGCAGGGAGGCGAGGACGGCGGTCAGGGAACTGGACGCAGGCGAGTTGACGGTAGTCCTTCCTCCAAAGCCCTTTTGGTACTGGCTGTTGGCACGGGCGAGCAGCGAGTTGTCAAAATCATCCGCCGTGAAGACCTTGCTTCCGTCGGGCGACCAGCGGACGCCGAGCTTGTCGAGAAAATCACTGGAGACTTCGACGAGCCTGGCCTCGATCACGACCTGGTCGGTGGGGGCATCGAGGTCCTCGATCAGCTTCAGGATCTGGGGGAAGAAGTGGACATTAGCGGAGACGAGCAGCGCGTTGCTGCGCAGGTCCGCCACCGCGCGGACGCGGCCAACGAGGTCGCTGACCGGACGGGCGGCGGTCCGGCCTTCGGAGGTGCGAAGGTTGTCGGGTTGCCCTCCGAGCCAGGGATAATAGCCTTCTTCCTTGGTTTCCTGTTCCAGATCGAAGCGGCTCCGGGAAGAGCTGTCTTGTGATGACTGCTGTTGGGGCGCCGGGGCGCCGGGTTGTCCGGGCTGGGCAACCGGCCGCAGCGGCGGGGAACCGTTTTTGGCGAAGAGGACGTTGATACTGTTGGCCACGATGAACGCTTTGGCAAACTTAAGACCCACACGGAGGGTGCTTTCACCCGCTTCCGACGGCGCATCCAACTGTTTGAGGACTTCTTCCACCGCGGCGAGGTTTTCTTTGGAGTTGGCGGTGACAATGAGGGTGTTGGAGTGAGGCTCGCTGGTGATGCGGACTTTGCCGTAAAGCCGACCAACATCGCGGTCGGGCGTCGATTCCGGAGATTCGTCATAGTAATACCAATAGGGACGCATCTGCTGCTTCTTCAGAAAAAGTTCATTGAGGATATCTTCCATATCGGCAGCACTCACGTATTTCAGCGGGTAGATCTTCGGCGCCAGGCTGTCGTCGGAGACGGGCTCGTCGAGGGCCTCGATCATTTTCGCGATGCCTTCCATTCGCGTCGGGGGAGCCTGGACGATCACCGTGTTGCGCCTGCGGTCGGCGACGACGTTCATCTTCTTTGAACTGCTGGCCGGAGCAGAGGAGAAGAAATAGAAAGGATATCGGGATGAGCTTCCGGTGTCCTCGGCAAGGTCTTTCAGTTGTTTGGCGACGTCCTGCGCATCGGCGTTCTTGAGCGGGAACGCCTGCATGATTTTGTCCTGAGCGTCTTCGGTATCGAGTGTGGCGATGAGCTTCTCGATGGCCGTGTAGTTGGATTCGCTCGAAAGAACGATCAGGGAGTTGGCCCGGTCGTCGGCCGCCACTTCAACGGTGTCTTTGAGCGATTTGCCGTTCATCTTCTGGTAAAGAGGAGCGATCTCCTTGACCAGCTCTTGCGCGTTGACGTTTTTCAACGGAATGACGCGGATGGCCACGCCTTGGGGTTTATCTGTGTCCAGCGCCTCGATGAGGTTCTCGATTTCAGGCAAT
>QHOP01000366.1 GCA_003219345.1 Verrucomicrobiota bacterium | reverse complement strand
GTGACCTTGATGGTGTTTTATGTCTTCGCGTTGCAGTGCGTGAGCACGGTCGCGATTGTTCGACGTGAGACCAACTCCTGGAAATGGCCAGCGTTTCAGTGGCTCTACATGGGGGCGCTGGCGTGGGTGCTGGCGTTCGTCACCTATCAGGGCGGACGGTTGCTGGGGTTCGAGTGAGTGGCAAGCTTTGTGGTTGCAGGAGGTCGCCCAGCAGGAAAATAGTCGATTATGGCCGGGATTCTTTATACAAATCGGGCTGGCCCGGTGTCTATCGAGCGAGGCTGTGTGAGCGTGGAAACCGAACTGAGTTGGTGCGAGTGCCTTTACCAGGCGAAGGCTGCGGAGTTGATTCTCTACGGCCGGGCGCTGGGCTTGAGCCATAGCGAGGCGGAGGATGTCCTCCAGGAGACGTTCGTTGCCTTGCTGCAGCGGGCGCAACCCCCGACCCAGCCGGAGCATTATTGCGTGCGCAGCTTCCGCAACCGGGCGCTGAACTGTCGGCGCGGCTTGTGGCGTCGGCTCACGCGCGAGCTGGAATCACGCCGCTGGTTCGAGCGTTCGCCGGACGAAACGCCGCGCGAGCGCGTCGCGATGCGTTGTCTGGCCGAACTGCCAATGGAGCAACGGGAAGTCATCGTGTTGAAAATCTGGCATGAATACACTTTTGAAGAGATGGGCGAACTATTGGAGCTTTCCCCCAACACGGTGGCGGGCCGCTACCGTTACGGCCTGCAGAAGATTAGAGCCCGTTTGAAAGGAGCGACGTATGAACGAATGGAATCCCTTGGAGAGACAGTTGCGTTCCTGGAGGCCGCGGCGCCCGTCGGCGAGGCTTAAGGCGCGCGTATTTGGGCAGTCCGTTGCCGTCGAGCGCGAGCGGCGCCTGGCTTTCGGTTGGCTGGCGCCGGCGACGGTCTGCCTGCTGCTTTTTTTGGTCACTTTCAGCCAGCGCAACGCCGAGTTAACGCGCCTGGCGTCGGCGTCTAATCAAGTCCCCATGATGGCCCTGACTCTGAGCAACCTGAGTTTTGCCGCTTATTTGCCTGGCAGCTCTGTCAACGATCGGAACGCGGTGCGGCCGGGTACTTTTGAATGGACAAACCATGGCCGTTCCCCTTCAAGTATCCCCGCTTTTCCGCAATCCCGGACGAATTATCTGAAGCGATAAACGATGAGCGCAGAGAAATTGAAGCCGACGAAGGCGCAGGGCAGGTCGGCTCCGAGCCAGACTGTTCCCAGTCCCCCGGCCAAGCCGATTACGCCCCCGTTGTTCCGCAAGATTGACTGGCTCACTTTTGGCGTCACCGCGCTGCTGGTCTTCATCGGCTATTACCTGACGCTAGCCCCGGACCTGACGCTGGAAGATTCGGGCGAATTAGCCACCGGCTCCTTTTACGCCGGCGTGCCGCATCCGCCCGGCTACCCCGTTTGGACGCTGTTTACCTGGCTGTTCACCGTGCTGGCGCCGGTCTCGAACATCGCCTGGCGCGTGGCGCTGGCTTCCGCGGTGGCTGGCGCCCTGGCGTGCGGGTTGATTGCGCTGATTGCCTCGCGTGGCAGCAGCATGATCCTCGAAGGGATCGAGGAGTTCAAAACCATTGATCGTCGCCACGAAAACGCGCTGTGCGTGCTGGCCGGTTATGTGGCGGGAATGTTGATCGGATTTAACGGCTTCATGTGGAGTCAGGCGGTGATTGTGGAGGTTTATCCCTTCAGCCTGCTTTCGTTCGTGGGCGTGCTTGCTTGTCTGTTGCGATGGATTTATGCGCCGCACCAAAGGCGCTATCTCTACTGGGCGATGTTTCTGTTCGGAGTCTGCTTCACCAATCACATGACACTGATTGTCGCGGCGATGGGCATCGAGGTCGCCATCGCGGCGGCGCAACCCAGACTGGGGCGGGATTTGTTTCTGGGCAACAGCATCGTTTTCCTGACGGGCCTGATGGCGAAGGCGAACAGCATGCTCCCGGGGTTTGAGAATAACAAGCCGCTCTTCGCGATTTATATCGTCATCGGCGCGGGCTCGATTGCGGCGTGGGCATGGATGGCAATGATGACGATGAAGAAGTATGAGGATTGGGTGGCACTGGGACGTGACATGCTTATGTGCGTCGCGGTGGTTTACCTTGCGTTCCTGGTCGCGGTTGTGTCGGGCGTGATTCATGTGGGCGAATCCCGCTCTTCTCTGTTGTTCCTGGCGCATCTGGCCGGTTTCGGCGCGCTGGTCATCTTTTCGATCCCATCGTTGACCTCAAAGAGGGGTAGCCCCGCCGACCCGCTGGCGACCTGGCGAAACCTCGTTCTCGGTTTGGCGGCCTTGTACATTCTGACCTTGTTCAGCACGGCGGTCGGAAAGACGCCGTGGTTTAACAAAAGCCCCTCCATCTTTGTCGCGCACAATTCGATGGGTCTGGCGCTGGTGCTGGTCTCCGGTTGGTTGCTCATGCGGGCCAGGAAGTATGGAACCCATGTTTTTCCGGTGGCAATCCTGGGCGGGTTATGGGTGCTAGGCGCGGCGTTTTATTTCTATATGCCGCTGGCTTCGATGACCAATCCGCCGTTGAACTGGGGTTATCCGCGCACCTGGGAGGGTTTTCTTCATGCGTTGACGCGCGGCCAGTATGAGCGAACCAACCCGACCAGCAGCCTGAGTCGTTTCACGGACCAAATGGGAATGCTGCTGAGCGGCGCGGTGGAGGAATTCAACCTCGTCTATTTGTTGATCGGACTGATTCCTTTTTTCTTCTTTGCCCGGATGCAGAAACGCGAGCAGTCCTGGTTTGCCGGGCTGGTGGCCATGTACGTCTGCCTCGCTGTGCTCTTGATGATGCTGCTCAACCCGACGACAGACCGACAAAGCACCGAGATGAGCCGGGTATTCTTTACGGCATCGCACGTCATGATTTCGCTCTGCGTCGGCTACGGAATGACGCTGTTCGGGGCGATGATGGCGACACAATATGCGCGGTTTCGCGACTTTGGGTGGTGCGGCGGCGCCGTGGTTGCGGCCATCGCCATCTATACGGCCGCGGTCGTCTTTCAGTCGGAGAAGGAGTCGTTGTTCAGCCGCGGAGCCAGGTTCGGTCTGGAAGCCAGTCACGATCCCCTCGTGAGGGGTACTGCTCTGTTTTCTGTGGGGCTGGCGGCCTTCACCATTCTCGTTTTCCTTGCCGCGCGCACGCGTCCGCCCATGGTGGCGCTCCTTTTCATTTACGCGCTCATGCCGGCGAAATCCGTTCTCTCCCACTGGTCGGACAACGAGCAGCGCGGACACCTGTTCGGGTATTGGTTCGGCCATGATATGTTCACGCCTCCCTTTGTCGCGCCGGACGGCAAGCTGAGTTACGACGCCAGCTTGCGCACGGAGGCAATGAAAGGGCCAAACGCAAAGCTCGTGTATCCGGAAATGGCCCGCAACGCGGTGCTCTTCGGCGGCACGGATCCCGGCCGGTTTTGCCCGACCTACATGATCTTCTGCGAAAGTTTCATCCCGCCGAAATGCAAGCCGCGCGATCCGGATTTCGACCGCCGCGACGTTTATATCATTACCCAAAATGCGCTCGCCGATCAGACTTATTTGGAATACATCCGGGCGCACTACAACCGGAGCACGCAGATTGACTCGCCGTTTTTTCAGGGGATGTTTCTGTGGCTCCAGGATTTGTTCCGGCCCAAAACCGAATTTCAGCGGAGCGCCACGAATTACTTCGCCCGGTTGGTCGCCCCCCTCGATCGTTATTTTACTGACCTTGGCGCGCGGATCGAGAAGCGCCGACGCGCCGAAGGCGTCTATCCGCCCCAGGAGATTCTCACGCCTTCTCCGAGTGATCACGAGCAGTCCTTCAACGAATATATGGCCGACGCCCAGCGTCGCATGCAATTGAACCAGCTCAAGCCCAACGAAGACGTGCGCCTGGACAAAGAGAGTGGACGCCTGACCGTGCAAGGCCAGGTGGCGGTCATGTCGATCAACGGACTGTTGACAAAAGTCATCTTTGACAAAAACCCGACCAACGAATTCTACGTCGAAGAAAGTTTCCCGCTCGATTGGATGTTTCCGTATCTGGAGCCTTACGGCATCATCATGAAAATCAATCACCAGCCACTGCCGGAAATCACGGAAGAGATGGTGAAGCGCGATCACGAGTTCTGGAGCCAATATTCGCAGCGCTTGATCGGCAACTGGATCACCTACGACACGCCGGTGAAGGAGGTCTGCGACTTCGCGGAGCGTGTTAATGCAGGTCGTGATTACAAAGGCTTCAGCGGCGACCGCAAATTCATCCGCGACGACCAGGCGCAGAAATCCTTTTCCAAACTGCGCAGTTCGATCGGCGGCGTTTACGCCTGGCGTTATAATTACGCTAGAACGACTGCTGAAAAGGAGCGCATGTTCAAGGAAGCGGATTTCGCTTTCCGTCAGGCCTTCGCTTTTTGTCCGTTCAGCCCCGAAGCAGTTTTTCGCTACACCACGTTGCTGGCGTCCGCCGGACGGCTGGAAGACGCTTTACGGATCATCGAAACGGCTTTGACGTTCGACCGCGAGAACGTCACGCTTCAATATTGGTCGAATCAGTTCAAAGCGGCCAGACAATCGCCGGGCCCGGCGCAGACCCAGTTCGTGCAGACCCAGAAAATGCTGGCCCAGTTGGAGCAGCAGTTCCAGACCAATCCCGGTGATGGAAAAGTGGCGTTTGAGCTGGCTTCAGCTTACCTGCAACTGCATCAGACGAACGCCGCTTTTCATATTCTCGATCAACTCGTCAACAGTCCGCAGGCCGACGTGAACGCCCTGCTCGCGGTGGCGAACGCGTACGCCCAACTCCAGCAGGGCGCGAAGCTCGAAGCAGTCCTGGAAAAGCTGGTCCAGGTCACTCCGGACAGTCCGGAAACGTGGTATAACCTTGCCTCCACGCGCGCGCTCCTCGGAAAAAGCAATGAAGCCCTCGCGGCGCTGGGCAAAGCATTGATGTTAAGCGAGCAACGGCTGGCGCGGAATCCCAAGGAGCGCGATTTGAGGAGAGACGCTGGCACCAACCAGAGTTTCGCCACGCTTCGCAGCCTCCCTGAATTTCAGAAACTCATTGCGCCACCATAGCAGCCGACGTGAGGCTCTGGCTCGATTCCGCGTTCCGCGTTCCGCACTCCGCATTCGAATAGGGTGAGGCGAGCCATTGGACATTCGACAAGCGGTTTCATTTCGGAAATTTCTTTTGCCAATTGGTTAACCGCGCCACGATTGCAGCTCGTAGTTGATAACGGACAGGCAGTAGATTGCCGCCGTTTCGCTGCGCAGCACCAGTTGACCGAGCGAAATGGGCACCCCGCCGGCAGCGCGCACGGCCTTGATTTCAGCCGGAGTGAAGTCACCTTCCGGTCCTACCCACACGCAGACTGCCTGCGGCAGGCGTTTCTTTTCCGCCCTGAACGATTCGAAATGTTCGCGCGGATGCCGGGCGTCGCTTTGCAACGAAGCGATAAGCGACAGGTCAAATCGCTCGCTGCGCGAGAGAAATGCCTGCGGCGTCAGCGGCGCCTCCACGCGCGGAAGCCAGGCGGCGCCGCATTGCTTGATTGCCTCGATGGTCGTCGCCTCCCATTTCTCGACTTTGGCCGCGGCGCGGTCGGCTCCGACGTGCGCGACGGTCCGCTCGGAAAGAATCGGCACGATCCGATGCGCGCCCAGTTCTGTGGCCTTTTGGACGATCAACTCCATCGTTCTGCCCCGCGTGACGGCCTGCGCAAGCGTCAACCGACAGGGCAGCGGCGGGATCGGATTTTTCCGCACGATCTTCAGCCTGACAGCGCGGCGATCTGCCTCCCGCACTTCACAAAGCATTTCATCTCCCGCGCCGTTCAGCACGATCACCCGGTCGCGCGGCCGAATCCGCAGAACGTTCAACGCGTGACGCGACTCTCGCTCCGACAATGTGATCGAGTCTTTCTGACATTCATCCGGAGGGAGGTAGAACCGGTGCATGGCCGAGGGGGAAACTGGAGCAACGGAGTGTTGGGAAAGGGGGCGTTCGATAATTCAACAGCCCCTCGCCCCAACGCTCGCTCGTTCCACTCGTTATCTCATCGGAACAGGTCCTTCGCCTTTTCAAAGAAACTTTTCGTCTGCGGGTTCACGTTCGGATCGCACCGTTCGGCGAATTCCTCCAGCTTGGCGCGCTGAGCAGCGTTCAGATGCGTCGGCACTTCCACGTGCACGCGCACGTGCAAATCGCCGACACCGTAGCCCTGGACATTTTTCACCCCTTTGCCTTTAAGCCGGAACACGGTTCCCGTCTGAGTGCCGGGCGGGATTTTGATGTTCGCCTGGCTCGACAACGTCGGGACTTCGATTTCAGCCCCGAGCGCTGCCTGCACGAAACTGATCGGCACCTCGCAAATCAAATCGTCGCCCTCGCGCTGAAAAAGCTCATGCGGCTTGACATGTAAAACGACGTAAAGATTTCCCGACGGCCCGCCGCGAATACCCCCTTCGCCGTTGCCCGCCGAGCGCAGTCGCGCGTCCGTGTCCACGCCCGGCGGAATCCTGATTTTGATTTTGGACGTGCGCTCGCGCCGTCCAACGCCGTGACACGCGCGGCACGGTTTTTCGACCACTCGTCCCGCGCCTTCGCACCGCGGACACGTCTGCGCAATGCTGAAAATCCCGCGCGAGCTGATCACCTGCCCGCGCCCGCCGCAGGTCGAACACGTTTTCGAGGTCGAGCCCGGCTCCGCGCCCGAACCCCGGCAGGATTCGCACAAGTCGAGCTTCGTGACCGCGATTTCCTTTTCGCAGCCCAACACCGCTTCCTCGAACGAAATCTCCAGATCATAACGCAGGTCAGCGCCGCGCCTCGGGCCGGCCGGATCCTGCCGTTCGCCGCCGAACAATTCATCGAAGATGCTGCCGGTGCCGGCGCCGAACACTTCACGAAAAATCTCAAACGGATCATGGAAGCCGCCGCCCCGAAAACCTCCGCCGGCGCGCGCACGTGGATCGAAGGCAGCATGGCCGTACTGGTCGTAAGCAGCCCGCGTCTGCGGATCGCTCAGGGCTTCGTAGGCTTCGCCCAATTCCTTGAATTTTTCCTCGGCGGCTTTGTCGCCGGGATTTTTGTCGGGATGATACTTGAGGGCCAGCTTGCGATAGGCCTTTTTGATTTCCTCCTCACCGGCGTTGCGGTCCACCCCGAGGACTTCGTAATAATCGCGTTTGGCCATGGCGGTCAGACAGCCGGTTTTTTGGCCACGACAACGCTGGCCGGGCGGATCAGGCGATCGCGCAATTTGTAACCTTTGCGCAACTGTCGCAGCACCTGGCCTTCGGGGACATCGGCGGTTTCCTGTTGCGAAACGGCTTCGTGCAAATTCGGATCGAACGGACGGCCGGAAGCGTCGATCTCCTCCAGCCCGGCTTCAGCCAGCGCCGCTTTGAGCTGGTTGTAAACCATCGTGATGCCCGTCTTGAGTGATTCCAGAGAGTTGCCTTCCGTATTGCTGGCGGCCGCCAGCGCCATGTCGAAATTGTCCAGCGCCGGAATCAGCTTTTCGAGCAGCGAAGCATTGGCGAAGCGGGTCGCTTCCTGGCGTTCGCGCGCGGCGCGTTTCTTGAAGTTCTCCAGATCCGCGGTCGCGCGCAGCAGCCGGTCCCAATGTTCGTCCGCTTTGGCGGCCTTGCCTTTCAATTCTTCAATTTGCTGCGGCGTCAACGGGACTTCGGCGCGGGCGGTCGTCTCCTTGGTGGCCTGCTCGGTTTCCGGCCTCTCCGCGGGGGAGGCTGCTTCAGCCGCCTGTTCCGCTTCGCCGGGCGGCGGCGCCTCAGTCCGTTTGGTTTCTTTCGACAAATTTTCCTTCGTACTCATCATTTTCAAAGTGGCCGCAAAATACACAAACCCCCGGTCAAGGGCAACTGTGTTAAAGAACCCAGGTGGAGAACAACCGACTCACTTCCGCGAATTTGTTGTTTGCCCGGGGGTGTCGTTTTGGCCTACGTTTGCCAGCGACACCGTCACTAATGTTTTGAATTTGTCGAATGATTCAGCGGTCTATAACAACAGTCGCAGACCTCAGACCCGCGTAAAATAGATGCAACATCACCAGCCACGTCTCGAAGACACTTTTCTGACCCGGCGCGAGTTTCTTTGCCGGTGCGGCATGGGCATGGGCGCCCTCAGCCTGGCGACTTTCTTCGGTGGGGTCGAGGGGCTGGGCGCTTCGGCGCGGGCGGAGGAGGCTGTTTCTCCGCTCATGCCCAAACCGGCTCAGTTCCCGGCCAGAGCCAGGCACGTCATCCATATCTTCGCCAACGGCGGACCGTCGCACGTGGACACCTTTGATCCGAAACCCGCCCTGAAAAAATACGCCGGTAAACCGTTGCCGATGGAAAATTTGAAGACGGAACGCAAAACCGGCGCGGCATTTCCTTCGCCTTATCAATTCAGGAAATACGGCCAGAGCGGCATCGAAGTCAGCGAAATTTTCGAGCGAGTCGGCGAGTGCGTGGACGACATCGCGGTTATTCGTTCGATGCACGCCGACGTGCCGAACCATGAGCCGTCGCTGCTGCTGATGAATTGCGGCGAGGCGCGGCTCATCCGGCCGAGCATGGGTTCGTGGATCAACTATGGTTTAGGCACGGAGAACCAAAATCTGCCCGGCTTCATCGTGATGTGCCCCGGCGGCTATCCGATCCAGGAATCGCAAAACTGGCAGTCCGGTTTTCTGCCGGGGATTTTTCAGGGCACTTACATCGACACGCAGCACACCCGGATTGAAAAGCTCATCGAGCACATCAAAAACAACTGCACGTCGCTGCGGGAACAAAGGGAACAGCTTGGTCTGCTGCAGGAACTCAACGAGCGGCATCTGAAGAAGCGCCAGCAGGACGCGCAACTCGAGGCGCGCATTCAGTCGTTTGAACTGGCTTACCGGATGCAGATGGACGCCACGGACGCGTTCGACATCAGCCGCGAGCCAGAACATATTCGCAAGTTGTACGGGGAGGGGACGCAGGCCCGGCAGTTGCTCATCGCGCGGCGCTTGATTGAAAAAGGCGTGCGCTTCGTTCAAGTGTGGCATGGCGCGGGCCAACCCTGGGACAATCACGACGATCTGGAAGTCAACCATCGCCGGCTGGCGAAGGAATCCGATCAGGCCATCGCCGCGTTGTTGAAAGACTTGAAACAGCGCGGCCTGTTGGAGGAAACGCTGGTCATCTGGGGCGGGGAATTTGGCCGCACGCCGACCGTGGAGCTGCCGACACCCGGTTCCAACGCCGGCAAAATCAACGGACGCGACCATAACCACTACGGTTTTACGATGTGGCTGGCGGGCGGCGGCGTGCGCGGCGGCTGCGTCCACGGCGCGACCGACGAATTCGGATTTCAGGCCGCCGAGAACAAAGTTCATGTGCATGACCTGCACGCCACCATTCTGGCACTCCTCGGTTTTGACCACGAGAAGCTCACCTTTCGCCATGCCGGCCGCGATTTCCGCCTCACGGACGTGCACGGCCACGTGGTCAGGGAATTGATCGCCTGATCAACGCGTCGCCGGTCCTCGCGCGCGCCGCCGGGCACAGGTCGCACCGTCAAGCTTCATTCATGACCTTGTTGTAAACGCTCCGAATCGCGGCTCGCTGCTTCCCCACGGCTTTCATGAAACTGTCCGCGTCAGCGAAACCACAACGCACGGCGACGCGATAGAGCGGAGCCGGATCGTCGGGCAATACCGCTTCTCCTTCAAAACTCCAGCGGCGCAGGACGCATTCGATGCGCAGCAACTCGCGGTAGTTCTCAATCAACGAGCTGGCATCAGCCGGAGGCAAAGCATTTCTTTCGCGGGCAAGCTGCAGCGCGCGAAGTGTGTTCGGCTCCTGCCAACCATGCGCGAGGCAAAGCGTCTGCGCGATGAACTCCGCCTCAATCAGTCCGCCCGCGCCCGTCTTGATGGCCAGGTGGTTTTTGCCAGGCGGCGTGCGTTCTTTTTCGATGCGCGTGCGCATTTTGGCGATTTCCTTTTTCCAATCGTGCCGATACGACGCCAGGCCACCCCTTGGTTCTTTAGCCGCAGTCTTCAGGTTGCGCCCGGCGCGGCGAGGCGCGGGTGTCGCCGGGGTGACGCGCAGTCGGAAGCCAGCGGCAGCATTTTCCGGCGTGAAATTCGCGAGAGTTGCTGCCAATCGTTGAAATTGTTCCCCCGTCTTCATGTCGCCGGCGATGGCGCGGACGCGGGTGAGGGATTGGATCTCCCAGAGCATGGCGCGGCGGCGATAGTAATCTTCACAAGCTTCAAGCGTGTTGACGAGCAATCCTTTCTCGCCGTTGGGACGCAGGCGCGCGTCGGTGACGAACGCAACGCCAAGTTCAGTCGGACGGGACAGCAAATCCATGACTTCCGCCGCGAGACGCTGCAACGTCGGCAGATTCCTCGTCCCGGAACCGGCGACGAACATGATGTCGAGGTCGGAGCCGTAATTCAACTCCGCGCCGCCCAGCTTGCCGAGGCCGAGGATAACGAACGGCGCGGTTTTGAACTTGTTTTTGCGCAGCACGACTTCGAGCCCGTATCGCAGGCACGCATCGGCAAGGGCGGAAAGTTCAGCGAGGTTCTGCTCGAAGGCGGCGAGACCAAGAATGTCGCGCAAGCCGATGCGCATCAGCTCGGCCTGGTGGTAACGCCGCAGCCAGAGCCGCTGGTCTTCGTCGTCGCGGCCGTGGCGCAAATCCTGCAGAATTTGTTCAGCCGTTTTGCGCCGACGCAGCCGGCCGCTCAGCTCCAGTTCGTCCACCAGGTCCGGCGTGCGAATGGCGGTTTCCGCGAGGAACTCCGAGCGGTCGAACAGCCACAGCAGCAATTCGAACAGCGATGAATTGCTGGTCCACGTTTCATAGAGCATCGCGCGCGTGCCGTAGGCAGTGACGAAACTGTCCAGACGCATCAGGACGCGGTCAGGGTCGGACAACGCGTTCTTCGGCATCGCGATTTTGCCGCGGGAATCTTTCTTCGGACAAAGCGCGAAAAATTTCGGCAACAATTCCATCGCCAAATCCACGGTGCGCGGCGAAACGTGAATGTAGCCGGGACCGAGCGCGAACGTTTCGAGCAGGCGGAGCGACTTGTCCACGTCCTGGAACGAATGGTCCATGAGAATCCTCCTCCATTCGGTTTCACGTCCGACAAATTCGCGAGGCAGCGGGCGGGTTGACTCCGGCTGTTGGATTTTGAGCAGCGCGTCGAAAGTTTCGCGAACGTGTTGAGTGTGCGCTCGCAACGCGCGCTCAAACGCGCGCAGTGAATCAAAGCACATCAGCGCGGCGAGCCGTTCGCGCGCCTCGCGTTCGGCCGGAATTGTGTGGGTCTGCAAATTGTTTTCCATTTGCAACCGATGCTCCACGTCCCGCAGGAAGCAATAGGCATCCGCGAGTTTCCTGGCGTCGGCCTCCGGCAGCAAATGGTACTGCACCATTTTTTCCAGCGCCGGCAACGTCTGGGCATTTTGCAGAAAGGGAATCCGCCCCGCCTTCAGCAGTTGCAGCGCCTGGACGATGAATTCGATTTCGCGAATTCCGCCGCGTCCCAGCTTGACGTTGCGATCGATTTCGCCCGCTTTCACCACTTCGTTTTCAATGCGCTGCTTCGTCTCGGCGACTTCGCGCAAAATCCATTCGCCAATCGACCGCGGATAGCGGAACGGCTGGAGCACCTCGAAGAATTCAGAGGCCAGCGACTCGTCGCCGGCGACACGCCTGGCTTTGATGAGCATCATCCGCTCCCAGGTCTGGCCCCATTGCGCGTAATAATTCTCGTAACTGCCGAGCGAACGCGCCAGCGGGCCGGCGTCCCCTTCAGGCCGTAAGCGCAAGTCGATCCGGTAAAGTGTTCCCTCCGGCGTCAGGCGCGTGACTTCAGCGACGAACGCCTCGATGAGCCGCTTGAAAAACTGGTGGTTCGTCAGTCCTTTGCCGCTCTGTGCCGTCTTTGCGGGCGGCTCCTTGAAAACGTGGCCTTCGTCCGAGTAAACGAAAATCAAATCGACATCGGAACTGTAATTGAGTTCCTGTCCGCCGAGTTTGCCCATCCCGAAGATGCAAAACTCCGTCCGCTGCCAGCGTTCGCTGGCGTCGAGGTGATACGGCTGGCCGAAACGCTCGGTGAACTGTTTCCGGCAGATTCGATACATCGCGTCCAGGCAGACGTCGGCTACGCTGGAGATTTCGCGCGTGATTTCTGTGACGTTGCCAAGACGGGCGAGGTCGCGCGCGGCGATGCGGAGCATTTCACGCTGCTTAAAGAGGCGCAGTTGCACGAAGGCGGTGGTGAAATCGCGCGCTTCGATCAACGGCTTCAGCCACGCGTTCACTTCGCGACGCAAACCCTGTTCCTGCCGGGGGTGCCGGAGCAGTTCGGCGTCCAGTGCCTGAGTGAGCCAGGCCGGATGTTTGAGCAGCAGTTCGTTGAGCGCCTGCGAACCGCTAAACAGCGCGGCGAGAATCCGCGCCTGTTCCGGAGAAGCTTTTCCTAAAGCGGACGCGGTCTCGGTGGTTTTAAGCTGCTCGAAGACGTGTTTGGCGCGGCGCGGGTCGGCGCTTGAGCGGATTGCGTTTTGCCAAACCGGATTTTGCATGAGCGAATTTAGGTTAAAATTCCTCAAGCGTGAAAACTTTTTCCTGCTTTCCCGATGAGCGTTTTCGACTAGACTGCTCCAATGCGCAATTTGATTTCAGTGGAGCTGAAGCGCGATTGCGAGGCGGTTCAGATTCCTGAGGATTCTGGGCTTGGAATAAGTTTTCTGAACAAGCGGCGCGCGCGGTTGGCGTCCGGCAAAATGTTTTGACAACGCGGACCAGCTTACTAGATTGCACGCGCTTGGGTTGGGGTCGTAGCTCAGTTGGTAGAGCACCACAATGGCATTGTGGGGGTCAGGGGTTCGAATCCCCTCGGCTCCACCATTCCGAAGATTGTTCAGAAAAAGAAGCGCAGACATGGCCGAGCCGGTTATGATCCTTGAGCCAGTGTTCTGCATAACACTATGGTCTGGCGATTTTGAAAATATATGACGCCGGTAGATGCTTTTCTTGCGATTTCCAAGCTGCTCACAGAATTGGCCGAGCGAATCAAGGATGGAAAAACAGCGGCACTGGTGCACCAGGTGCAGTCGAACTATCAAGCGATTCAAACGGGTTACTTTTCCGCGGAACAAAGAGTGCTTGAACGGCAGCAGGAGCTGGTTCGTATCGTAACGGAGAATGCGGAGTTGCAACTCAAGCTGAGAGAAACGCAACACGCTCTGGCGCAGGAAATGGAGGCACTCAAGGAATCCCATGCGCAGCAGATCACTGACCTTCAGTCAATTATAGCCGGATTACAGGCTGAAATTGCGGTAATCAGAACCTCTCAAGCTGGCGGATTTGGATCCGATTCAAGAGCAGATTCGGGAACGGATTAAAGAGATGGTATTATAGAGGCGGTGAATGATGCAGTCGATTTTTCCGGAAAGGCAGCGTTGGTCACCGGCAGCTCGGGTGGTATCGGAGCGGGGATCGTTACGGCTTTGGGCCGGCTCGGGGCGCGCTGCGTGGTGAATTACCTCGAGGATGCCGAGGGAAGGAACCAGGCGGCTGCGGAGCGCGTGGCGTCGGCTCTTCCCGGCGCGCGAGTGGTTCAATGTGATGTGGGAGACGCGGAGCAGGTCCGCGTCAGGATGGAGCAGATCAAAACGGATTTTGGCGGGCTCGATATTCTGGTTAATAACGCCGGCATCCTCCAGGACCGCACCATCAGGAAGATGACGCTCAAAGAATGGGAAAGTGTCCTGCGGGTGAATCTCACCGGGGCCTTCAACTGCATCCAACATGCCATTCCCATCCTGCGTTCGGGGGGACGGATTGTGAACCTCTCCTCGGTGAGCGGCCAACTGGGCTTGTTTGGGCAGGCCAACTACGCTTCGAGCAAGGCGGGCCTTATCGCGCTGACCAAGGTCGCGGCCCGCGAACTGGCCAAACAGCAGATCACGGTCAACGCCGTCGCGCCCGGATTCATCGACACCGAAATGACCCGCAGCATGCCGGAAGCCGTGACCCAGCAGTTTCTCACACAGATTCCCCTCGGACGGATCGGACAGGTGGAAGATGTCGTGTCGGCGGTGCTCTTTCTCTGCTCGCCGCTGGCCCGCTACATCACCGGGCAGGTGATCCACGTCAACGGCGGGTTCTACATGTAGCTCGGCGAGAGATTTCCCCGAAATGAACATTCGCGTGTGGGCGGTAAGGGATTCATTGTGAAAGGCGTCAAGTTCTGACTGTGGCGTGTTTCGGCTTCCCATGAACCGAGCAGGCTGCGGGTCGCAGACCCGCGGTCCGGACCGCGCCTCTGTGAGGCGCAGCGGTTCATGGTCCCAATGCGCGACAGAAAAGTCGTGGAGGCTACCCATGAACCGACCACCCCTGGCCTCTCCCAGGAGGGGAACTCGGCAAGCGTGCCCGATATTGGCTCCCCTCCTCCGGAGGGGTTGGGGGTGGAGGGGATGGTTCATGGTCTCAACGCATGCGGAAAAACGAAGGAGGGCTACCCATGAACCGACCCACCCCTGACCCCTCCCAGGAGGGGAACTCGGCAAGCGTGCCCGACATTGACTCCCCTCCTCCGGAGGGGTTGGGGGTGGGTTCATGGCCCCAACTCACGTCCAATTTTTGGAGGTGTTCGCTTTCCATGAACCAACTCGCTCACCCCTTCAACCCATCCAACCTCGAACATCGAATGGCAGCGCGAATCCTCGCTCACTTCGGCGTTCGATGTTCGATGTTGGACGTTCGATGTTTTCCCTCGGCTCAGGGGTTTCAACGGCCGATGAGGACTTTACCGGTTCAAGGGGCCGGGTTCCCATTCCAGATCATTTTTCCCTGTGCCAAATCATCACCACGCTGGTCGTCACGCTACCACCCATGTTGAAAGTGAGGTACCGTTTGATGCCTTCGACCTGACGCTCACCAGCCGAGCCGGTGAGATGGACATAAGCCTCCACCACCTGACGGACACCAGTCGCGCCGACCGGATGGCCGTCACCCATCAGTCCGCCTCCCGGATTCACGGGCGGCGCGAACGGCGGTTGGTTGGGAGCAAATTGTGAGCGCACGGACGGGAGCGCCGTGGCGCCACTCTCCAGCAGTTTGGCGGCACACCCGCGTTCGGCGAAGCCGAGGATTTCATAGGCCACAATTTCCGAGATGGAAAAACAATCGTGAACTTCGGCCGCCTGAATGTCGCGCGGCTTCAACCCCGCCATCGCATACGCCTGAGCCGCCGCTTTGCGGGCAATTGAAAAATCCGGGATATCCTTTTTCTCCAGCGGCAGATAGTCCGTCGTGTGACCGTAGCCGAGCAGGCGGACCACGGGACGTCGCGACAAAGTGTTCAGAAATCGAGCCGAGCACAATATGACCGCCGCGCCGCCGTCGGTAATCTGGGAACAATCGGTGACCTTGAGCGGGGGAGCGAACCGCGGGTTCGCTTCCGATACGGTGCAGGCATCGTTCACCGTCAGCGTGGAGTCGCGCATTTGGGCGAGGGAATTGAGCCGGGCATGGGCGTGGTTTTTAAAGGCGACTTGAGCGAGTTGTCTTTCCGTCAACCCGTAGCGTTCCATGTAGATCTGCGCGATCCGGGCGAACAGCTTGGGGAACATGAATTCGCCGTAGTGCGGTGTTTCCGCGTGATAATCGCCCGCCGCCGCCAGCACATCGGCGCCTTCAGCGGGTGGCATTGTCTTCTGTTGTTCGGCGCCCACGACCAGAACGACGTCGTGTAAGCCGCCCATGATTTGCTGGGCGGCGATGAGCACGGCCACCCCGCCGGAAGCACAGGCCGCTTCGACATGCAACGCAGGAATGCCGCGGAGTCGGTCATCAATCTCATTCAGGAACGCTCCCAAATGCAGTTGTCGGGTAAAGAGTCCGCTGGCAAAATTGCCGACCACGCCGGCCTGGAGGTCGCCTGCGTCAATGCCTGCGTTTGCGACGGCGGCGCGCGCGGCTTCCACGATGATGTGGCGGATGGACCTGCCCTCCTTCTTGAAATTGCGCTTGAAGTCGGTGCGTCCGGCGCCAATGACGTAAACGGGCTCAGGCATGACTGACGGATTGCGTGCGCGGGTCAGTGGCAGCGATGATGGCGCTCACGGACTTTTGGTTAAAGCCCTTGAAACCGCCGCGGCGCTGCAGCGTTTCCAGGTGACTGCCAATCGCTTTTTCGCTCACAAACTCCTGGAACTGCGCTTCAGTAATCAACCCGCCGCGCAGCAGTTTCTCGGCGCGTTCCCGGCGCACCGGCCAACGCTCGCCTTCGGTAAACGCCTGCTTGAGAAACTCGAAGTCAGAGAAAGGCGGCATTCCGTTAATGCACAGTCCCCTGAGTTGTTCGCGCACCAGGGGAAAATCAAACCGCGCTTCGAGGTGGTGCATCCCGGCTTCCAGAAAACTCTCCCCGTGCAGTCCAACCCAAAGCCCGATCGTCCCCAGGCGCGGCGTGGGCGGCAACGGCGCGCGCGAAAAATCGATCTCTGTTTCTTCCGGCAGTAAATCGACATCGGCAAACACGACGATCCCTTCCACCGGCTGCTCCAGAATCTGCGCGCCCCAGCCCGCCTGCGCCCCGGCGTAGAAACGCTCCCGTCGCTCGAAGCCGAGTTTCTCCATCACCCGCATCAAATCCAGGAAACGCTCGCGCGAACTGCGAAACGTGTGATGATCGTGATTCCCCCAGCCGAGGCCAAGGCGATCCTGCCGCTGTTTCTGGAACTCCCAACCATTCCAATAATTCGATCCAGCATGGCGTGTGCGTTCGAGTATCCTTCAACATCCTCCGAGAAAACCCGCGGACGGGTGTGCCAAAGCTCGCGCGCCTTCAAAAATGCCTCCCCCTGACCGGCCCGAGGTTTGGCCGCCACAAAGCCGCGATAACCATGACGCTCCACCGCTTCGAACCGCGTTCCCTTGTCCTCCGACACGAGGAGACGACGGAAGCGCGAGAGTGGCTCGCCTTCAGGTTCGCCGCTCAAACCGTGCGCGGCCATAAAATCGCAGAGACTTTCCGGATGGATTGCAACCCTAGCGGTTAAATCGGCGTTCTTCCGGCCAACGAGCACACGCGGCAGCATCGCTTCGGGATGATGCAGAGCTGACTCGCTTCCGGCGGTTTCGCCGAGGGGATCTTCAACAAACCCGGCTTTTCGCAACGCGCTCTCCTCCCGCTCTGGAAACACGAGGTAATCGATCCAGTCAAACAGCAGGGTCCCCGTTTCCGTCCGCATCCGCTCCGCGAGCTGCCTCGCGAAGCGATTGCGGGCCAGGAAGGCCTCGAGGTGACCCAACAAAAGCCGTTCCGTATCGTAACAAACGGGCCAGTCAAATCGTTTTTCCCGCCGCGCGGTGGCGGGTGATTCAGACACCTTCAGATGCGAGTTTGCAATCGTGTTCATAGATTGTCTCCAAAGTGGATGCCCTGCGCGAGCGGCAGGTCGTTTGAATAATTAATGGTGTTGGTCTGGCGGCGCATGTAGTTCTTCCACGCATCGCTCCCGCTTTCGCGTCCGCCCCCGCTTTCCTTCTCGCCGCCAAACGCGCCGCCAATTTCGGCGCCGCTGGTGCCGCAGTTGACGTTGGCGATGCCGCAATCACTGCCCTGCGCGCCGAGGAATTCCTCGGCCTCAAGCAGCTCACTTGTGAAAATGGCCGAGGTCAGCCCCTGTCGAACCGCGTTGTTCAACCTCAAGGCTTCGTCGAACTCCCGGTAAGCTATCAGATAGAGCAGAGGGGCAAAGGTTTCCTCCTGAACGACAGGAAAATCGTTTTGCGCCGACGCCAGGCATGGTGTCACGTAGCCGCCGCCGGGATAGTTGCTCCCGTTTAAACGCCCGCCGCCGAAAAGGATTTTGCCGCCCTGACGTTCGAGAATCACCATGGCCTGCTGCATGGTTTCGACCGCCTGCCGGTTGATCAGCGGCCCCATCAGCGTACCGGCTTCCAACGGGTTGCCGATGCGCACGGAATTGTAGGCGGTGATGAGCCGTCCGGTGAGAGCTTCCTGAACGGATTCGTGAACAATCACGCGTCGGGTTGAAGTGCAACGCTGTCCCGCGGTGCCGATTGCTCCAAAAAAAATTGCCCGCAGCGCCAGTTCCAGATTGGCGCTCGGCGTGACGATCACGGCGTTGTTACCGCCCAACTCCTTGATCGTGCGACCCAATCGGCGGTGGACGGTCTCGGCCACGCGGTGTCCCATTTTGCAGGAGCCCGTCGCCGAGATCAACGGGAGACGCGCGTCGGCAATCATCCGCTCGCCCACGGTGTCACTGGAGCCGATCGTCAACGTAAAGATCGCCGGATCCACTTCCATCCGGCGACAGGCCTGTTCCGCCAGACGCGTCACAGCCAGCGCCGTCAGCGGCGTCTTGTTCGCTGGCTTCCACACCACGGCGTCACCGCACACGACTGCCAGCGCGCAATTCCAGGCCCAGACCGCCACCGGGAAATTAAAGGCCGTGATC
>QHOP01000482.1 GCA_003219345.1 Verrucomicrobiota bacterium | reverse complement strand
CGCGGTTTCCGGAATCAACAGGCGCGGTTTGAGGAATCCAATCAATGCCGGGGCGCCGGGCTGCGGCGCGATGACGGCCGTGATCCTTCGCCGCACTCCCATGACGTTCCGGCAACTTTCCAACAGCGACAGAATCCGTTCGTCGCTGATCGGCGGCCGATATTTTATCCGCCGCGAAAAATTGCGCTGTTGGCAAAGGACGATGACCAGACCGCCCGTCGCGCCGAGCAACCAGAGAATCGGGGCGACCTTCAGCCAGTCGATTTTCTTCTGCGCCCGGAGCGCGGCCCTCAAAGGTGCCACCTGTCCGGACGCCGTCGGTGAAAGTGGAGTTGCTGGCAGGAGCGGCGTGGGGGCGCGCAATTCAGGCGTGTTCGGCAGGACGGGCGCGGTCAGGTTGAAGATGCTGAATGAGCTTGCCGGGACCACGGGCATCATCAAGCGGAGCAGGACCAAGAGCCCAAGCGCATAGCGCCAACGCGCAGCGAGCCGCTTACTGCCGGCCGCCTGAATCAGTGCCACGAGCGTAATCAAAACGCTGGCGTGGAGCGAGGTTCGCCACGTCCACTCGAACATCGCGCTCAGGATTTGATTGGCGGCGTTGAAGGTCATTTTTGTTTCCCGTCCAGAATGCGCCGCAGTTCTTGAATTTCCTGTCGCGAAAGCTTTTCCCACTCCAGAAAGCACGCGAGGAACGGCGCGACCTCGCCATCGAAGAAGCGCCTGAGAAACGACCGGCTCGCGGCGTGCGCGTAATCCGCGGAATTGACCAGCGGACGGAAGCGATGTTCGCGCCCCTTCTTGTCAAAATCCACCGCGCCTTTTTGAACCAGGCGCCGAAGCAGTGTGTGAATCGTCTTGGGTTTCCAATGCTGCTGGCGCGCCAGCGCCTCGACGGCTTGATTGGCGGTGACCGGCGCCTTTTCCCAGACCACCTTCATCACGACCAGTTCGGCGTCGGAAATCTGCGGCAGCCGTTGGGCGGGGCGATTTGTCTTCATCTAGTTCCTACAACTGTAAGATTTGTCTCTTACGGACGTAGGAGATGCAAGCAAAAAATTCGGGCTCGCGCAAATTCGTTAAATTCGTGTCCCCAGTGCCGGTTGCGCCAGTGCGTTTTGTCACCCGACTGAACCGTTGACTTGGTTCCCGCTGCTCCTAAACTCGCGGAAGGCTTTTTTAGCACGATGAACTCAGCGCAGATTTTCGACAAACCGGAAAACCGCCTCCTACTCGTGGTTTGCGCACGAAAGCAGATTCGTAACATGTGAGCAAAACGGAGTTTCAGTCCGCGCTCGGCGATCTTACCCAAAAGAAACTTCAGATGCTCGTCGAGCATCCTCTGGGAAAGCTGAAGCATTCGTTCGACAGAAAGAATTCGGAGAAGATCAGGAGCTGGCTTGCCGCTGAGCCGCAGACGGGACTGCCGGGTTGAATCCCCTAAAAGCGGCGGTAAAAGGCGAACCGTATGAATAAGAATCAGCCGATCAAATCGTTGAGGTGCGCAGCCCTGCTCTTAATCCTGGGTTCAATGCGCGCCCTGTTCGGCGCGGACGCCGCCGCTGCCAGGCAAATCATCAATCCATTCGGTTTAAACGAGAATACGCTCCGTTCTCTGGAGGAGAACAAACAAAAGCAGCTCCAAGCCGCCAAGAGTTGGAAAGCTTTTCACAACTTCCAGTTCGCCGATCGATACGAGGAGAGCGGCATACGCTTTGAACATCAGCCGGTGGATGACGCGGCCAAAGACTACAAAGCCGTCCATTACGATCATGGCACCGGCATGGCCGTTGCTGACGTGGACGGCGACGGCCGGCTCGACATTTATTTCGTCAATCAGCTCGGAGGCAACCAGCTTTGGCGCAATCTGGGGCACGGGAAGTTTGAAAACATCACCGCCACGGCGGGAGTCGGTCTGGAGGACAAGATCTGCGTTACTGCCTCATTTGCCGATATCGACAATGACGGCTTGGCGGACCTGTTTGTCACCACGGTCAGGATGGGGAATTTCCTGTTCAAGAATCTCGGCCACGGAAACTTCAAGGACATCACTCTGGAATCCGGCCTTGGCCCCGGCCGCGCCCCCGCCCGCCATTCCTCCGGCGCGGTGTTCTTCGATTTTAATAACGACGGCCTGTTGGACTTGTTTATCACGCATGTGGGCGTTTACACCACGAACGACAAAGGGCGTGGGGGCTTTTATCTCGGTCGCGAGGACGCTTTTTTTGGCTGGCGCTACCCGGCGCGCAGCGAGCAAAGCATTTTGTATCAAAACCTGGGTGGCGGAAAATTCAAGGACGTTTCCAAGGAAATGGGCTTGGAACATCGCGGCTGGAGCGGGGACGCCACGTTCTGCGATTTGAATGAGGATGGGTATCCCGATCTTTATGTGCTGAGCATGTCGGGCGAGGACAAGTATTATGAAAATGATCACGGCAAACGGTTTGTGGAAAAAACCGGGGACTATTTTCCCAAAACGCCTTGGGGATCAATGGGGGTGAAGTTTTTTGATTATAATCTGGACGGCCTGATGGACCTTTTCGTGACCGACATGCACTCCGACATGACCGGCGCGCAAATCAAAGCCGGAGAAAAGGATTACAGCGCCAGGTTCGAAAAACAGAAAAGCGAGGCTTGGTGCTCGATTGAATGGACGCCCGAGAACCTGGCCAGGGCTTCCAACTGCATCCTCGGCAACGCATTTTATCAAAATCAAGGTGACGGCAAGTTCATCGAGGTGTCGGACAAGATTGGAGCCGAGACTTACTGGCCGTGGGGCATCAGCGTCGCTGACCTGAACGCGGACGGTTACGAAGATGTCTTTGTCAGTGCCGGCATGGGCTATCCCTTGCGTTATGCCATCAATTCGGTGCTGTTGAACGACCGCGGCCAACGGTTTGTGGACAGCGAATTCGTTCTGGGAGTGGAACCGCGCAAGGATAACCGAATTGAAAAGGAATTCTTTACTCTCGATTGCTCCGGGGCGGACAAGAAGAATCCGCTTTGTCGCCACAAGACAGGGCTGGTAACGGTACTGGGTTCAACCAGCTCACGCTCATCGGTGGCAGTGGATTTGGACGACGACGGCGACCTGGACATCGTGACCAACGAATGGAACGATCATCCGCAAGTGCTGATCAGCAATTTATCGGACCGGAAACAGATCCATTACCTGAAAATCAAACTCATCGGCACTGTTTCCAATCGGGATGGACTCGGCTCCACGGTGAAAGTCCACTGCGGCTCCAAAACTTATACCCGATACCACGACGGAAAGTCCGGTTACCTCTCGCAGAGTTCCATGCCGCTCTACTTCGGATTGGATGATGCCACCCGCATCGACCGTCTTGAAGTGCTCTGGACGTCCGGCAAAAAGCAGATCCTGACTGACCGAATTCCGACCAATACGCTGCTGACGATTACCGAAGATCGTTGATCAACGGGTCTGCGCGGCTGAACCCGTGTCAGAGGGTATGGGACGATAGCCGGCGCTTTTATATTCCGGCGTTTCGGGCACAAAAGCCTTATTGAACCTGGGTGGCGGCGCATCCAGCACGTTCTCCTGCGCCGACACGGCATGGCTGGCATCATGGACGACGCCATTGATAAAACACCCAGCGACTTCTTTTGCGCCCGCGTTCACGGCAAGCTCGTATCGAGCGAATCCTTTCAGACCCGTGTCCAGGTTATTATCTACGAAGATGCAGTTGGCGTAACTGCTCTCGGCCCCCATGTCATCTACCCCATTGCGATTTCCGGTGAAGGTGCAATTGCGCACGACCGCGCGGGAATTCCGGAAGATCGTCAATACGCCGTTATTCACGAAGGGCCGCTCGCCCGAACTCTTGGCCACGACATCTTCTCCCGCATTGGAAACGTTGCCGACGAACAAACAGTTGATGATGCGAGCGGCGCTCCCGGCCAGTAGGTCAATCGCGGCGCCGGTCACCTGCGTTCGGTTTCTGAGAAACACGCAGTTCTCAATCAGGACCGGGGTCTGATTGAACCCCTGGTGCTGGACGGAGAGGCCGGCGCCACAGGGGCTGGCATAGTTGTCAACCACTTCGACATTTTGGATGGTCGGATAAGAGTGGCCAAAAATTTTGATCGCCCCGCCGTCGGCAAAGAAAAACTGGTTCTTGGGAATCGTCATGTCCGGCTCCAGTTGTCTGGTCAGTTTCCTCGTGACAAAATGATTCGCTCCGGTGATGCGAAATCCCCTCAGCACCGTGTTGGAGGAGACCCCGTCGCCAAAATAGACGACATGGTTGACAACCGCCGGATACCCGGCCTCCGAAGGAACCGTTAACTGCGGATTCGCCGCTGTCAGTGTCACCGGGCCTTCCGCCTCGAGCCGGATGCCATCGTGCATTTTGTTGAACCAAATCAGGGCCTGACGCTTGCTGTTCGGACGATACTCGCCAGCGTGAACCCTGACGATTTTGTTCGTTTTGCTCTCCGCCGCCTGTTCCAAGGCGTCCTGAATGTTGTCGCCCGGAAACACGTGATAGCCGTCCCTGGACACGCTGATGGCCGCGTCAACCCGCAAGACAGACAGCCCAATCCACATCAAAACCTGCGCGCCAAATCGCTTCATCCTCTCAGGATTATCATCTCACCATGCGGAGTCGACAAGCCATTCCTGATGCCTGCTCAAAGATTGACAAGGACGTGTCGTTTGTTTTGCTGGGTCCATGAATCGGGCCGGTTGCGCCTGCGCGACCATCGTGATTTTGCTCAGCCTCCACTGTAAGACTGCGGCGGCATCGTCGTGGTCCGACGGCGCGGGGTTTCGAAGCATGGAGGCGCGGCCCGGACCCAGCGGAAAAGCGGGGTTCACGCTGATGAATCCAAAGGCGACTGGAGTAGGGTTTACGAACGTGCTTCAAGGGGACGCATTTCTGACCAATGCAGTGGCGCACAGTGGCGCTGGAGTGGCGATCGGGGATGTGGACGGAGACGGCTGGCAGGACATCTATCTTTGCAGTTTGCAGGGACCGAATCGACTCTATCGCAATCTGGGCAATTGGCGTTTCGAAGAAATGGATATCGGCGATGCGGCCTGCGCGGATCAACTCTCGACCGGCGCGACCTTTGCGGACGTGGATGGGGACGGCGACCTGGACCTGCTTGTCAATGGGATTTCGGCTGGAACGAGGCTCTTTTTGAATGATGGAAAAGGCAAATGGACGGAAGCGAAGGATTCGGGATTATCTCGCACCGCGTCGGCCACTTCATTGGCGCT
>QHOP01000481.1 GCA_003219345.1 Verrucomicrobiota bacterium | reverse complement strand
GTCTTCGGCGGAGCAAGCGCGATGGCAAGTTCGTAATTCAGGCCGCGGTCGGAGTCGCCGAGCATTTGATACTCGTCCACCACCAGCAGCAACGGGCCGTCGCCTTCGATGAGCCGGCGCTTCTGCGTTTCGAGCGTGGCGACGAGAATCGGCGCGTTGAGATTCTCCGCGAGATCGCCGGTGGCGATGCCGACATCCCATCCACGCGCGCGCCATTCAGCGAGCTTGTCATTCGCCAGCGCGCGGGTCGGGACCGTGTAAATGGCCTGCCCGTGGTTTTTGCCCTGGTTCGACCACAACTCGAAGATGAGCGTCTTGCCCGCGCCCGTCGGCGCCTGCACGACGACGTCCTTGCCCTCGCGCAGCGCGGCCACGGCCTGTTGTTGCCAGAGGTCGGGCACCACCACCTGGTTCAGGGCGGGCAGACTTTCGAGCTTTTCAGAGAGCGTCGGCACGCCGGGAAGATAACCGAAGATGGGAAATGTGAAACCGGGAAGTTTGGTAACATCGACAATCCTCTCGCGTTGTTGTCCGAGGGAGGCGGCGGACTGGGACACGACGAAAGCGCGCCGACGGATTCAGGTCAAGGAGCTCCGGCGTCCTGAAGTCGCGTCCGGAAAAATTCCTTGGGCTTCGCCAACTCCGTTTGAAGCGTAATCCAATGAGACCATGCGTTGGCATTGGTCAGAACCGGCGTCCAGGCGGTAAGATCATCCGAACGCTCCACCACGTATGGAAGGCCGGAATTGTCCGACAACTGCATGGTCAGCGAGCGATAGCCTGAGAACCAATTTTCAATCACGCCCCCAAACCTCAATGCCGGAGCTTCCACGGGCGTCAGCGTAAATTTGACGTTGCCTCCAAACCCGGCCAGCGCGAAGGCCCCGATCTGGAATGGCTCGCCGGCCTGACAGTCAAAAATGATCGGCTCGAATTTGGTGCCATCTTGTTTGTTCCTTGTAGCTTCTGGGATAGAATAAGCATTTGTAGCTTGCCGACACAAGCAAATGGGCAAGAAAAACACAGAAAAACAGCCGAGAAGTGTTAGTGCCGCCCTGCGACGTTTGCCGATGGAACCCGGTTAATCGTCGCGTAAACCTTGCCGCGCATCGAAGCGCCTTCCTTGGCGCTCAGATTGTACTGAACCTGCAACTGCATGACCGGCTTCAAATCGGGAATTTCCAGGAACACTGTGCGACCGTCGGCCAGGAGTTTAGCTGAACGGACCGCAACTTGATCGTGACTTTCCTTGTCCGGATTGGCGACGGACCAGTCTTTCGAGCCGTATTGCGCAGCGTAGCGATAGTTCCATTGCTCGACGCCGTAGCTGCCCGCGTCCTCGGCTGTTTCCTTGTCGAGCGCTTGAGTGAAAGTAAGCGTGAGTCCATTAGTGTGGGCATGCCAGGCGAGCGGGATGTCGAGCGGCTTGCCGGTGTAACGGACGCGTTGGAAACAGCCGTCCTTGAGCGCGCTGGTCTGCCAGCCGGTGCTGCCAACGACGTAAAGGTGGCCGTCGCGGGGATTGAACGAGCCGCGCATCGCGCCGGACAAAAAGCGTCCGGGCAACGACACGGTCGCGGCTTGCGGAACGCCGTCCACCACGTCGCGCAACACAAGCATCATCATGCAACGGCCCCAGGAGAAATGGAGAAAGTGACCGGCGAGCGGGCCCCAGTCAACAGTGCCGTCGCTCAGGCCCGTTGACGACTTTGGATTTTCAGAGACAGGCGGGACGCCTGTCCTACTTTGCGGAACCCAGACCTCGCTGCCGCCGGAGTTATCCACACCGTGCGGAATCCAGCAGAGCACCGGATCGTAACCGAGCGGACGGTACGGAGTCACTTTCGGTCCGCCGTAGCCGTAGTATCCGCCAGGTTTGGCTTCGACGATCAAGGACGACGGCGTCCATTCGCCTTGCTGCGGCGCGACGGTGATGATGCCGCCATCGGGACTGACACCCATGCCGTTGGGATTGCGAAAGCCGGTGGCGATCGTTTCCATCGAACCGCCGTCCGGCGGCACGCGATGTACCCCGACGGGGTCCACGTAATAAAAGTTTCCGCGCTCGTCCGTTTCGAGGCTGGTGACGTAATGGTGCGGCTCAGGGAAAGTCTCGATGAGATTGCAGAAGTCCTCATAGAAATCCGCTTCGCCATCGCCATTTTCGTCGCGCACCCGCGTGATCTGGTCGCGGCCGAGGACATAGACCTGGTCGTTGACAACCTTGAGTCCGAGCGGCTGGTAAAGGCCCGTGGCGAAGCGTTTCCAGGTTAGCTTGCGCAGCTTGTCTTCGATGCCGGTGACCTTCCAGACATCACCGTGAATCGAACAGACGTAAGCCGCGCCGTCGCTGGTGAATTCCACGCCGGAAAGAAACATGAGCGCGTTCCACGGGTTGTCGTAGGGAACGGTCAGCGTGTCGATGGCGAGCGGGCCGGTGTCGGGCGCGACATGGCCGGTGGTCTCGAGGGCTGGGAGCCAGCGTGCGGGAGCCGGTTTGATCAAATCGTTCAAGTCATCGGACGGAGTATGTGTCTTTGCCCAGTGGTCTGCGTCGGAAACGCGATCAGCCGGACCATTCCAGACCGCCCACCAAAGGCGGATGGGCTTCCTGCTGGCTTCGAGCGATACCGAAACACTTTTGTCACTCCGCACCTTGAGATCTTTTCCAATTGCACCTTGGAGGAAGGTCACGGCCAGACCTGTTGCGTTGGTTGAGCTACATCGAAGACGATGAACCGGTGCCGCCCTGCCACTCAGATCGTCTTCCTCTTCATGGATTGACGGGTTGTTCAAAGCGGAAGCAAATCTGAATTCGAGGGGTGAACCGTGCGGCCCGATTTCGATTGTGCGAATAAAAGCGGTGCTACCGCCCACCGGCTCGGCCTTGGGTGACTCGCGCACTGTTGTATCGCCAATCTCGTATTCCAGCACGACACGTTTGCCGTGGACGTGAAATCCGGTGAATCGTCCCGTTGCGCCGATCCAACCCGCGCCGTCGGGCGAGACGAACTGAACCTGTCCATCAATCTTCGGCAGGTTGAGCAGGCCAAACCGCGCCGCATCGAACTTAAGGAAGCCTCCGGTCCAGCCGGCGCGGAGGTTGAGGTTGGCCGTATCGAAACAAACGCCGGCATCATCGTGATCGCCGACCCGAATGGATAGCGTTTTTGTGACCATGCCGTTGGGCACGCGGAGAGAGGAGGCGAGAAACTGGCCGACATCGGTGCGGCTCCAGCGATTGTCGATCCAATCCTTTTCACCCTGCGTGTCCGGTTCACGATCGGCGATGGCGGGCGTGCCGGCCGCTGGAGTGGGACGGGCATCCTGCCTGTCCTTGGTGAGGGCGGGCACAGAACCACTATCACCGACCAATTCTTTTTCGGAAGGCAGGCGGGACGCCTGCCCTACTTTGGGCCTCCACGGACTTCCCTCGCGGAACAGCGCGCCCTCGGTCAATTGCCAGGGTGGATCGAAGTCAAGTTCATCGCGGCCAGCGGCCCAGACGCAACCCCGGCGAATCAACGCCGCCGCGCGGCGAATACTTTCATCGGAGTGACCGAGGACGGTTTGAAACACGCGCGCCTGCTCGTAGTTGTAAGCCCACGCCATCGGCTCGCGTTGCTTCGTTTCCTTCGACACCGCATAAGCCAGCGGCTCGACCGGCAGTTCGCCCGCTTGGTGGAAGTACAGTTCGTCCACGGTGTCGAACGGCTGGAAGGCGGCGATGATCGGGTGTTTCACGTTGGCGATCTCGACCTGAAACGGGGCGAACGCATCGTGGCCGCTGGCATCGGGCGGACGATGTTCCCAGACGCGCCGGCAAATGCGCGTGTAATACTCCGGCCACGCGTCTTCCGGTTTCGTGTTGGGCAACGACGGATGCCAGGCGCCATTGGCGAAGTGGATGATCGCCAGTCCGCCGCCGTTGTTGAGATAACGAATGAAGCTTGATTTCGCGGCGTCGCTCAAGCCACGTTGCCCCCAGTTGCAGTAATTCAGCACCAGCAAGTCGTAATCGAAAATGTTGTAGCCGCCGACGTGCGGAGGCGGAGTTGATTTGTCCTCACGTCGGGCGCCACGAGGAGGAGTGGTGGCCCGGTCTTCGATGTTTTCGCTGACGTGCACGATGGCGCGCGGGTCCTGCTCCAGCGCGAGAATGAGCGCGGCGGTCGTGGCGCGCCAATCGTGCGCCGGATGATTGTGGCCGGTGAGGATGAGCGCCCGGAAACGCTCGAACGGTTCTGAGCGCACGCCTTTCTCAGGAACATCAAGTTTCGCCGTCCAGACAATTGCGTTGAGGACGAGTCTGCGGAAATCCGCGTTCCACCAGTTCGCGTAGAAATGGCCGCCGGTGAAACCGAAACCACGCCCGCCATCGGCGCGCTCGACGGCCCAGCCCACCGTGAAGTCGTTGGTCTCTTTCGGCGGACACGTGACGATGATCGGCCTCAAGCGCGAATCATTTTCGCGGAACCGAATGCGGTAATAATATTCCTCCGGCGTGGTGAACGGTTTGACGCCGCGCAGGATGGGATGGCCCGGCGTTCCGAACTTCGACTCGGCCGGCCAGGTTTGAATGGCGGAATACCAGCGGTTCGGCGCGCTGCCGGTTTCATAATCGAAATGCCCGCCGACCCACTCCGTGATCTGGTCATGCACGCGCATCGGACTGAACGTGCTCCAGTGGAAGAAAACGAGGCCGCAGCCGCGCTTCATCTGTCGTTCGATGACCTGCAAATGATCGCCGACGTAAAACGGATGATTCTTCTCCTCGCGGTCCGTGCCGTCCGAGGTCAGGAAAATGGTGTCGGCATCATCGAGCGTTGAGGGGTCGTTTGGCCAGCCGTGAAAGTGCGCCTCGACGCGCACCTTGCCTTGCAGGTCGGGCGACGTGTCGAGCAAGTGCTTGAGCAGGATGACGTTTTTTTCGTATTCGTGCGCTTCTTTCGGATGGCCGGTGATCGTTCCGGCGACAAGCACGATTTTTTTTGAGCGCTCGGCCGCGAAGCCGACGAACGGGCAGAGGCAGAACAGCAACACGATCAGGACCCGGGAACAGGAAGACGCGCACGGACTCATAGGCGATGCGAACAGTGTGACGGATTTGCGGC
>QHOP01000480.1 GCA_003219345.1 Verrucomicrobiota bacterium | reverse complement strand
GTGGTACCGCGATGTCGATCAGCAACAATGGCCGGTTCTTGCGAAGCTTCATGAGCGGCTCGAGTTTCGCGCGGTCCAGCACGTAATGCGGCGCGGCGGTGCTGCTGATGACGATGTCGATTTTCTGAAATTCACCCGCCCACCCCTCGAAATGAATGGCGCGTCCGCCGAGGTCCACGGCCAGGGCTTCCGCCCGATCATAAGAACGGTTCGAGACGATGATGCTTTGTGCGCCGCGGGCGAGCAAAGCGCGCGCGGTCTTTTCACTGGTGTCACCCGCGCCGATGACCATCACGTGCCGGCCATGCAGAGCGCTGAAGATCTTCTCCGCCAGCTCTACCGCCACCGACCCCACCGACACGCTGCCGCGCTGGATGTTGGTCCCGGTGCGGATTTGTTTGGCAACATTGAACGCCCGCTGAAACGCCTTGTTCAATCGGCCGCCGGTCTGTTTGTGCTGCAGCGCCAGGTCGTAAGCCCTCTTAAGTTGCCCGAGGATTTCGGTCTCACCCAGCACCATAGAGTCGATGCCGCAGGCGACTTTGAACAAATGTTCGACGCTCTGCGGCTCGCTCAAATTGTAGATCTCCTCGTTCAATGGGCCGCGATAATCGCCCCAGGCAACCAGGAATTGGCGCAACGCCTGAAACGCTGAACGATCCGCATTCGTCGTCGCGGCGTAGATCTCAACCCGATTGCAAGTGGAGAGAATCACTGCTTCATCCGCCACGCCATTCGACCGCAGCTTTTGCAGTGCCTCCGGTATTTTCGCCTCGGCAAACGCAAATCGTTCCCGCAACTCGACAGGCGAAGTGTGATGACTCAGTCCAATGACGACGATGGGCATGTTAAGAAATGCGGAGCGCGGAATGCAGAATGCGGGATGACACCGAAACGCATCTTGGCCCTCGACACTCGACGCTCGACGCAACTTGGGTCCGCATAGCCTCAGTGATGAATCGGCGACATCAGATTGACTCCCCAAAACGTCAGCAGCACAAAAAGGAAACAGCCAACTGCGCCCCAGGCGAAACGCCGGCCGACTTGCGCGAACCGCCAGTTCATGATCAGCAGCGCAAGATACAGCATCCAAACCAGGATTGACCAATGCACTTTGGGGTCGTCGAGGTAACTGACGCCTTCCGGCAGCTTGAGCCAGACCGCTCCAATCGCCAGCCCCGCGGTGAGCAGGACGAAACCCGTCACCATCAGCCGACGGATGACCAGCTCGAGCCGTTGAATCGGCGGCAGCAGAGAAAAGATCGCGCGCATCTTGTGGAATTTGAGGTCATGTTCCTGAGTCAGATACATCAGACCGGCCACCGAACTGAGCCCGAACGCACCGTAGGAAAGAAGGATCAACGCCGCGTGCAGGCTGACCCAATCGTGTTTGAACTCGGGACGTGCTCCGTAGGAGTTGTCCAACCCCGGCATCAACGCGAAGACGCCGACGCAAAACAAAAGCGGCGCCGCGAACGCGCCCAGGAACCGAAGGCGCGGCCAAAGTCCGACAACCAAGTACGTTGCGACAATCGTCCAGAGCAGGAACAGGGTCGCTTCGTAGAGATTGTTGACCGGGCAGCGGTCGAACGAGAAGCCGCGTTTGAACATCGCGGTGGTGTGGAAAACCGCCGCCAGCAACAGCAGACCGTAGTTTACGCGGTCATGTTGGCGAAAGCCTTTGCGCCACAGAAACACCGAGTAAATCGCGCTGAGGCCGTAAACCATTACCGCCGCCAGAAAATAATCCCGACCGGACCCGTGCATCAAATCAGGTTAATCCAGCCGGGAGCCTCTGCAAGCCGCAATTGGGGCGCCAACGGGCTGTGAACCTGGATTGAACAAACCGTGCGGAAAGATGCCCGATTCGCAACCGGGCGGGTTCGCTGATTTTGGAAGGGCTGTAAGCCGAATTCTGTCTGCGTCCCTTGCGGGACGGAGAGAACCATTTGTCTGAGCAGCCAGTACCCGGGACCTGACCGCAAAGTGGGACAGGCTTCCAGCCTGTCTTTTCTTCCCGCGACAGGCGAGACGCCTGTCCCACTCTGGGCATGGAGCGGGCCGCTCCGCGGTCCCCTATTTGGCCTTGCACCCGATGGGGTTTTCCGTGCCTCCGCGCTTGCGCTTGGAGCGGTGGGCTCTTGCCCCACCTTTTCACCCTTACCCTCTGAAATCCCAAATTTGAAATTTGAGATTTCAAAGCCGGCGGTTTGTTTTCTGTGGCACTGTCCGTCGGCAGGCCTCGCGGCCTGGCCGCCCGCGTGTATCCCATTTCCGCCTCCTTACGTCGGCGGCTACAGGTTACGCGGCATCGCGCCCTGTGGTGTTCGGACTTTCCTCCCCCGGCTCGCGCCGGAAGCGGTCCTCCGCCCTTCCAAAATCAAAGAACAGCCTACAGCCTATCGGCCTATGAGCGGAAAGCAAGTCAGGGATTGGTGTTCGGGGTATTCGTGAAAACCTTGCTCCAGATTTCATGGTCTTTGCCCGGTGTCCCTGGAATGAGATCCCACACGAAGTCAGAAACGAACCTCACAAACTTTAGATGGTAGATTCTGGCACCCAATTCCATCCGAGGAGACGCTTCTTCAAAACTTGCTCCAATTTGCCAGCGCCGCGTTCCTTCGGGAAGCGGAACTCGGAAGCAGCGATTCGTTGCTGGCAGCAGCCAGTCAACCACGGTGAAGCTCCAGGGGGCCATATAGTTCGTCCAGCCTTGCACTGTTTCGACCCGGCATTCCCAAGGAACGAACGCCCTATTCCATACGATGAGCACTGGGAGATAACAATGCCACCGATCAATACGAGCAAACCGACGATGACCTTTTTTCGCATTCTCACCGCCCCACGATGCACTGGCGGATTAGCAGCCAACCTACTCCGCCACCGCCAGGCTCATGTCGCGCGTGTAGTAGAGGATGCGGCCGCAATTCGGGCAGGTGACGATCTCCTGATTGCCCTGGCAGGTAACCATCACCTGGCGTTGCAGCTTCATGTGGCAGCCGCCGCAGACTCCGTGCGCGACGCCGACCACTACATTTTCGCCTTTGCTTTTGCGGAGGCGTTCATAGCGAGGCAGGATACTTGCGTCCACTGCAGCTGCCAATTGGTCGCGGTCGGCTTCCAACTCTGCCAGCTCCTTTTTCAGATTTTCTTCGCGCGCCGTCAAATCCGCCATCTGTCGATCGGCCGATTTTTTCGCTTCGTCAGCCATCCTGGTCGCGGCCGCGGCTTCCTTTTGAGCGGCCTCGGCCTGTTCCATCAATTCCAATTGCTGGTCTTCCAGTTTGAAGATCTCCCGCCGGGCCAGTTCAATTTCGTGGGCCAGCGCGCGATACTCATCGTTCTTCTTGGTCTGAAATTGCTGGAGGGAATATCTCTCAATCGCCTGTTTCCTCGACTCGACCTCGAGTTCAAATTTCTTGCGATCGCTTTCGAGCTGTTTGGTCCGTTGCCTGGCCCCGTCGAGGGAGGCCTGGGAGGAGGCGGTTTTAGCCTCAAGCGCATGGCGCTCCGGCCCGATGTTGGCCAGTTCGCCCCGCAGCCGGGAGATTTTGCGGTCGCGGTCCTGGAGGATCAGCAGTTTTTCGATGGCTTCCAGCATCTGGACATCCGGCAGGTTATCGGGCAGGGTGAGACAAGTCAATGCGGGGGAAAAAGTAGCTGCGCGAATCGACGATTTTTGAACGTTTAGCCCGACAAATGCTTCAAAGTCGTTGAGCGACGGCCCCTGGAAAGAATGGAAAATATGAATCTACTCAAGTCTCACGTCGGTCTTCTTGCCTTGCTGGGAACCTCGGCGCTGTCGCCTCTGCCGCTGGCCGCGAAGGATCCCACAATGGATTTGGCGCGACAGCTCAACCAGGCCTTCATTGAGGTGGCCGACCACGCTTCGCCGGCGGTCGTAGTCATCCGGATCGCTCACAAGCCGGATTACAGCGAGCTTGGCGACGACGACAATCCGTTCTTCGACCTGGTGCCGGAGCTGCGCAAGCGCTTCGAGGACCAACTGAAGAAACGCCGACAGCTCCAGCGCAACCCGGAACCGGTTTACGACAGTCAAGGATCGGGAATCATCCTCCGCGAGGACGGTTACATCCTGACCAACAGCCATGTGGTGGATGGCGCGGACAAAATCATGGTCCGGCTCAAGGACGGCGCCGAATACGAAGGCACAGAAATCAAAGGAGATTCGCAGTCAGACGTGGCCGTGATCAGGATCAAGGCGAAGAACCTGACCGTGGCGAAATTGGGAGATTCCTCCAAAACTCGGGTGGGCGAATTCGCCATCGCCATCGGCGCGCCGTTCGAGCTGGACTACAGCGTCACGTTCGGCCACGTCAGCGCCAAGGGCCGCCGGGTCTTTTCCGATCGCATCATGCTGGATCAGGATTTCATCCAGACCGACGCAAGCATCAACCCCGGCAACAGCGGCGGCCCACTGGTCAATATTGACGGCGAGGTGATCGGCATCAACACGATCATCCGGGGCATGCACACCGGTATCGGTTTCGCTATTCCGTCCAATCTGGCCAAAGAGGTCGCAGACCAGTTGATCAAGGAAGGCAAGTTCACCCGCGCCTGGCTTGGCATCGGCATCGAAAACCTCAGCGACTCGAAGGAATACAAGTCCCTCGTGCTGGGAACCAAAGAAGGCGTGGTCGTAAACAGCATTCTGCGGAGTGGTCCGGCCAGGAACTCTGACTTGAAACCCGCCGACGTCATCACCGCGGTGGACGGCAAACCGACGCTAACAGTGCAGCAGTTGAAGAGTGAGATTCGCACCAAACCGATCGGCCAACCCGTGACGCTCGACGTCGTCCGCGGCGACAAGAATATCAAGGTCAAGGTCAGGCCCGGCGAAGTGCCGGCCGACAGCACTCCCGTCGTCAACCGACGCAAAGCGCGCGAGGCGCCGGAACCGGAATTCCTCGGCATCAAGGTCCAGGCATTAACCACCGACCTGGCGAAACAATTCGAAGTGGATTTGACCGAAGGCGTCATCGTCAGCGAGGTTGAGTCCGGCAGCGTTGCCGAACAGAAAGGGATCAGGCCGGGTGAAATCATCACCGACTTGAACCGACACAAGGTCACGAACGTCAGAGAATTCAAAGAAGCTTTGAAAGCGGCCGACCCCAAAAAGGGCATTCTAGTCAACCTCATCGGCGAAGGGGGCCGGCGCTTCGAGGTTCTCAAGGATAGTGGCGACTAGCCTCCCCGCCATCCGAGAGGGTGCGCCAGCGCCTGTCCGGGCTGGCGCATTTTTCATCTGATGGAACGGCAGCAACCGTTCACGTTTTCATTATTCCGAAAGGTGGCTGCAACAGAGCCAGTCGTCCATGTGCTGTCAATGCCCAAAGCACTGTGCTGGCACAAGAGAGCCGCATAAGCAAAAGCAGCCCGCAATCGGGTGTTGCCGGTTGCGGGCTCGCCTTGACCGTCAGTATCAACAGGGCCGTTCGTCAGTTTTCCTTCACCACTTCAATTTTAATCGCGGTCAGTTCCAGTTTGCCATCGACCGTTTTGACGGTGCCGGTCGCTTTCACTTTCTTGGATTCCTTGCAGATATTCTCGTGGAATTCCTTGCTCACAGCATTCTGCACGAGATAGTAGGTTTCTGTCTTATCGCCCTTCTTTACCTGAATCACGTTCTGGCAGGATTTGGTCTCTTTGAGAGCGCACTTGGCGCACTTACCTTCACCAACGATGGTCTTTTCATCATCAGCGCGGGCCTTGAACGCCAACGTCATTGTCAAACCAGCAACCGCCAACGCCACCAACATCGATTTTTTCATAGAGAAACCTTTCGTTTGGTTAGGAGCTTTACTGACTCACCGCGTGACCGAGAGCAACCACTCCAAATATCACCATTTTTCTCGTGGTCATCCCTGGCCTTCACGGCTTGCGCGTAAAGTAGCCGCTTTCGGCCATTATGGCAATTGTGAGATGGCCGAACTTTGTATCTCCGGTTGACGGCGGCAAAAGCCACGTGCGCGACCGGGGCCGCTTACCAGTCTCATGAAAAGAAAAATGATGCACGCCCTCGCGACTCAGCCCCTGGATGGGGCCCGGTCTGATTCACAGTCAACTTGACAACGGGTTTTCCTCGCCAAGAGTCGTGTCTCGCCCAGGCGGCCAATCAACTTTTGACTCGTTGTCGCCGGCGGGCTGACTATATTGGTCCACATGTGGCAACTCTCCGTTTCCTGGTGGGAGCTCATCCTGCGTGTCGTTATCATCTACGTCTTTCTGCTGGTCATTCTTCGGCTCAGCGGCAAACGGCAAGTTGGCCAACTCGCGCCCTTCGACCTCGTCTTGCTGCTCGTGCTGAGCAACTCAGTGCAAAACGCGATGAATGGCGGTGATAACTCTGTGCTGGCGGGTTTGATTTCAGCCGCTGCGCTCGTGCTGATGAACTACGTCGTGGGATTGGCCACCTACAAGAGCAAGAGAATCGAAGCATTGGTTGAAGGGCGGCCGGAAGTTCTAATTCATAACGGCAGGCTGTTTACCGACGTAATGGAGCGTGAGAAGCTGACCCACCATGAGTTGAACGCCGCCTTGCGCGCTGCCGGCTGTGCGTGTGTGGAAGAAGTGCACTTCGCCATTCTGGAAAACAACGGCGTTATCAGTGTCCAACCGAAACGGGAAAGGGGCCTGGACAGGAGTTAATGGTTTACAGACCGGTTCAAATTCAGAAACAGGCAGCATCGGGCCCGTTGGTGGACCCTCACCAAACAGTTGCGCGGTGCGTCAAGGAGGGGGCAATAGCGCACCGCGCAGTCCGCGTTCGGCCAAATATCCCAACCAAAACACCGGACGGAAACACGCAGGCAGGACGCGTGCCGGACCAGGAGCCCCGCTTTCTGATACAAAAACGAATAGGAACTCAATGGGAACTGATAACGAGGCAGCCTCTTGAGCTAAGCAACTTACCCACAGAGTTCCTCATGAGCCGGGTGCGTTCGGGGAGGTGAAAATGCAATTACCCTTGAAGATCAGTCACGACTGAAACTGAGCTGCAAAATCGCGACCTGAATTCAATCCCGCTTCTTCGCTGCCGAACATTACACAAATTTAATGCAACATTTCGTCGCACCCTGTGTCGTTAATGGCAGAGTGACTATGAAGACATCAACATCAAACACGAAAGGGGATGATTACGCCAGGATTCAAACCCTGCCCGTCTCTTCCGGCCACCAGAATTTGTTCCCCGGAATTGGCGTCGAGCCAAACGAACGCCGCTGTCCTTCCTGCGACTCGGTTGTTTACAGCCGTCGCCACAGGTTGTGCGGAGTCTGCGGCCAGGTGTTGCCGGACGACTGCCTGTTCACGGATAGCGAAGCACAGAACGTGGAAATGCTCCTGAGGACTGAGCGTCAGCGCCACCGGGCCTGGCTGAGGAAGACAGCCATGATTTGACCGGCGCCGCATCCGAATTGACTCTGACCACTGTGTTCGCGGGCCGCTCGGGGGGGCCCCCGGAAACGATCTCCTCAGCAGCGTTTTTCAAGGAGGGTCTTGACTTGGATCGACTGGCCGTTCGTTCCAGGAAACTCAATGCAGGGATTGCTTCTGAAATCCGCGCGAAGAATTTATCACATGATGACGCGCTGCGAAAACCCCCGAAGCTCCAGTATTATCGCCATTTGTCCGCCGGGGCTTTGAGGGCTTTACGAGCGGCTTGGAGATCGCGGTGCCAGGCCCCGGGGTCCTCGCGTGACAATTCGGTTCTGCCTAATGCCTCAGCCAAATCGCGACCGTTGCAAACCTTCTCGTTGTCCGGCACGAGTCGGGCGACGGCACTCCATTTTTGAGGAGCACGAAGGTCACGTTTTGGTAGTGGGCGCGGTTGACGCAATCAGCGAAGTTCCGAGCCGCTTCCGTAACGCTGATGGTCGTCTTTTTCACAAAATCAGATTATCAGATTGGAAGACGTTGTCAATCCGAACGGATTAATCGTCCGCGATTTCGTTGGACTCGAGGAAACCGGCCTCACTTCATGAAGCAGCCACGCAAACGTTCGGGCAAGGGCTTGACTGATTCGGGCTGTGCGGTTTCATGCAAAGCGCGCCGCCGTGTTGATGCCCCATCGGTCGTCCGTTGGTGGTTCGGCCATTCGCTGCCGCGTGCAACGCTGTGGGTTGGTGGCCGTCTGCAAAGGACTCTTGCTTCGAGGGTGAACCGTTCCGGGAGCTTGCGGGGTGTCGCGGGCAAAACCTGTTGGGTACTTGGCTTGGCGTCGCCGTCGGGAGCGAATCAGTTTGCTTTTGTGCTCTCCGGGCCCTCACGGCCCCACCGCGATTGATTGCCCCATAAACGGCCCCCAATCAATCGCTGTTCGCCCGTCCGTGCGTGTCGTTGCTTTTGCCGGCGTTAGGCCTTTTTTCATTCGAAGGGCAACAGGAGCACGCTCGTTGTGACTCCGCCTGCACGCGTTTTTTCATGTCGGTGTATGCAGTATCGATTAGCTTCGTTAGAGCCGAAGCATTGAAGTCACGGTCGGGCCGGAGCTTCACGTGACGCATGAACTTGCCTGTCCCTTCCAACAGACCCTCCGGGTCGGCAATTTCGGCACCTCGAAAGAATCCAACATTTACGTGAGCTTTGAAGGCGTTGACGTACCCGAATGCCGCGTCAGCTATACACGCCGTCGGATGCCCATCATGCAACAGTTCATGCACATCGTCTCCACACTTACGCATAACCTCAAACCAATGCTGCGCGATTACACCCAAGTCCCCCGTATGCGCCTTCATCCAGGTCTCGATGGCTGGATCACGCTTAACCGAAGCGGAGAACCGCAGGAGCTGATTCATGAGCGTTATACAAAAAAAGTGTGGGCAGTTATTTGGGGTCTTGGGCCTAACGCTGGACTCAGCCACGCCGGGCCGAGGACTCAAGCCAACCCATGACTTCCCGGCAAATCCGAGGCGCTTCCCGGCTTTGGCTGCAGTGATTTCGTTAGCCCTCTTTCTTCTTAAAGTTCTTAAAGTGATTCATGATCTCCGCAAAATCCTTCGCTGCTCCGTCGTCCGAGTGCTGCTGCCAGTGGATGAAACCGTCCGCGCCTCGGTGAACAATGCGGTAAAGATGTGAAGTCCGGTCGGGTGCGGCAGTAATGACTGCCTGCGCCTTGGCTGCGGCGTCCGCCGGCTCGAAGCCGAAGAAACTCGTGAGCAGGGCAAGACAAACGGCGTGTGCCTGTGGCGGACTCATTCGGTGCTGTATCGCAAGAGCACTGATGCCACCGAAAGAGTAGACCGAAAGAATCTGTTTGGCCTGCGTGTCGCCTTGAAAATGTGCGTCGCCGTAATGGGCCATGATGCCGCGCAAATACTGCTCCATCGTAGCCACCGATTCGCTGACGCGTTCAGGTGGCGCGTCCTGCTGCTTCTGTCCGAATAAACGATTGAACAAACCCATACGCGTGATGAGGACTATTCTTTAAGTGGAAAAAATTCCATGCTATTGGATATTAGCACCCTAACATGGAATCGCAACTTCATTCCCAATATTGACCGACCTGCGAGAGTGACCGCATGCCAAAGGCCGGAGGGGATGGGCAAACGTTCTCCTTTTGCTTCGAGGAACTGGTGTCGCTGTTACGCAGAAGTGCCATGCCGGCGTCGCGATGCTGCCGTATCGTCGTTATTGTCGCGCCTTGGCGTTTGGCAGGTAGGAGACGATGATTTACACGGTCGGTTTCGAGAACGTCACCCGCTGTGCCATGTCCGCG
>QHOP01000479.1 GCA_003219345.1 Verrucomicrobiota bacterium | reverse complement strand
CAATCAACTCGCGCGATGGTACGGCCATTCGATTCCCGACCTGTCTGAAGAACAAACCGCGGTCGCGGATGCCGTCCGTCTGGCTCTGGCCGGGGACGCCGGGCAGCGCGTTCTGGCGGCGTGGCACCTGAGTTGGGAGCCGGCGTTGCGGGTCGCTGGAAAGTCGTGGATACCGGCGATTCTGGCCCAGCTTTTAGACGATCCTTACGCTGCTGTTCGGTGCGTGGCGGGACGGTCTCTGAAGCAGATAGCGCCGACTCTCATGCCGGGTGGCTACGACTATGCAGTGCCCCCTGATTCGCGTCCAGCGGTTCAAGCCTCGGTTTTGGAGCGGTGGCGCAGAGAAATGTCGTCCGCGCGTGACGAGGTCCTGCCGGCGGAAACGTTGGTTCGCTTGAATGACACCACCGCGATGCAGGAGGGATTCGGACAACTGCTCCGCCAGCGGGATCCGAGACCGGTGCGGTTGAGGGAATAGAATCAACGAATCTCAGGTCGGCACCCGCTGCGTTCCGACACAACTTCCAAACAAAAAAAACGCCCGCTGATCAGCGGGCGTCTGAGGAAAATGATGGCTGACTGTCCGGTTAGCGGCCTCGGGTCATCGCACGCAGGGCATCGACCGCTTCAGCGGCTTTGGGGTCCGTCGCAGCCGCCTCGATCAATTTGTCTCTCGCCTCGCGGGAGAGAACCATATATTGCATCTGCTGTTCATCCGTGGCAACGGTTTGCTTGATCTTTAGCAGCCCAGCCATCGCTCCATTGTAGTCCTTCTTCTCAATCGCCGCCATCACTTCAGTCGCCCCCGGCAGTTTCGTGGCATCGAGCGCTGCAGGAGGGGCAGGACGAGTTCTCGTTCCGCAACCTGCGCCGAAAACTGTGACCCACCCAACCAGAATCAAGACCGTGTAGCCGCTCAGTTTGTTCATGCGTTGCACCGGGACGAGCAAGCACTTACCGATAACGCGGCCCGTTCAAGATGTCGTTCGGCGGTGGGATCTTCCTGCTAACCAGATCATGGCATTTGTTCCAGGGCACGAGTTCGCCGTGACCGTCAAACATGCCGACCAGGGCGCCGCCTTTCAAATTCCTTGCGGTAAGAAACGGGAGTGTCCACCACTGTGCGACTCCCGCATGACGCAGTGAGATCGTTTCGCCGATATCCTCCGGGTTATTTCCGGCGTCGTTGAAGTAAAACCAATCACTTTCATTTTGTTCCCAGAACTGCCAGTCCGTCGCCAGGAAAGACGTTGTCTTAAAGGTTCTCCCGTCCGGGGTGAGAGGAGCTCCCTTAGTGCCCACGTAACCGCCAATCGTTCCGTTCCAGCAGTAGGAAGTCACCTTGACCGGCCGGTGGAGCCATTCGTAGGCAAGAGTCCCCGATTTCTTGGAATCGCCCAAATGTCGAGTGGCCACATCTTTCGGGCACCACATGATGTGGTAATCGCTCAGGAAAGGTCCCAGCTGGCCGATCTTAAAAAACGACACTTGATTACTGAATTGTGTCGAGTTGACGTCGTAGCCGTTGCACGTAGGTGCGTTCTTTGGTCCGCCCGGGATGGTTGCGCCGCTTGCCGCGGGATTTTTTGTGGCATACGCCCAACCGTCGGGACCCGACAAATCACTGCCCCAAGTCGGGTGTGCCGTTTGGTCGTTGTTGTCCGAGGAATACAGATGACTCGCCAGGAGGATTTGCTTCACGTTGTTGAAATCGACCGTCTTTTGGGCCTGGTCTTTGGCTTTCGCCAGAGCTGGCAAAAGCAGCCCGGCCAGAATGGCAATGATGGCAATGACCACCAATAGTTCAATCAGGGTGAAGGCGCGGCGGTGAGTTTCCTTCTTCAGCCACGCGAACCATTTGAAGCATTTGACAGTTCTCATAAGCGTTTTCGGTCGCGCTGAAATTCAGCAGTCGTTTCGGGCTTTGATTCACAGCGTAGCCCGGTCGGAATCCCAAGTCAACTGTGCGTTTCACCGCACACTTTCCCAGGGTGCAAGTCTCAAACCGTCCGCCACGGTGTGGCGGGAGAGGATAGCCAACTTGCGGACATGGCTGTCCGCGCTCCTGTTCAGCACCGGAATCTTGCTCTCACTCCCAGTCCGGTCTGTTCCGGCGCCTGGGCGAAGGAGATGATTCCTCGCTCCGCCGTCGCACCGAGGTAAGGATCATTGGTGACGAGCAAATTGCCGTCGAGATCAAGGTGCTCGGCCAGTTCGGCCAGATGCGCAGCGGCGGTGATCAAAACGCTCGATTCAATCATACAGCCGATCATCGTTTTCAATCCCGCCCTGCGCGCGGCCTGCAACGCTTCGTACGCGCCAGTGATGCCGCCGGCCTTGACCAATTTCACGTTCACGGCGTGATAACACTCGGCGCAGCGGTCGATATCTTTGGCGGAAAGATACGATTCGTCGGCCATGATCGGCAGCGGCGACCGGTTTTTCAACCAGATCAAGTCCTTCGGGTCGGTCGTCGCAGGCATCGGCTGCTCGACAAATTGAATGTGGCCGTCCGCTGCCAGCCACTCGAATTGTCTCAGCGCTTCCTCCTTCGTCTTCCAGCCCTCGTTGGCATCAACCCGGACCGGCTTTTTTGGCGCAACCTCGCGGAGCGCGGCCAGGTTTTGCCGGTCGTCCGGGCCGCCAACCTTGAGTTTGAGCACGGGGTATGGCGCCGCTTCGAGAACCTTCCGGCGGATGATGCCCGGTTTGTCGATGCCGATGCTGAAGGAGGTCATGTGCTCTTGTTCGGTGAAACCGAGTCCGAGGAAATCGTAGATCGGTTTGCCCGCTCCGCGCGCCGCGCCGTCGAACAGCGCAATACTGATGGCTCCTTTGGCGGCAAAATTTTGGGGAGCGATCGAATCCAGGTATTTCATGCTGCCGGGCACGTCGACGAAAGAGAGCCTGTCGGGATCAACCCGTTCCAGGAAAGCGAGCGCGGAATCCGCGTTTTCCTCGTAGCGCGCGGAGGGCGCCGCCTCGCCAATCCCCGTCGTGCCGTCCACCTCAGTCAGTTCCACGAAGACGACTTTGTAAACGTCGGCGCCGCCGCTGCCACCGGCCTGGACGCTGCTGGCAACGGCCCAGCGGTGCGCCAGCTTCAAGTCAAAGGGTCGCAAGTTGATTTTCACGCGGGAAACGAAATCCCAAACCAGCGCGGGAAGCAACAAGATGTTAGTGTGGTTTTCCTGTCGTTGTTCAACTTTCGTTGTGCCTTCCAGAATTCACCTGGGCCTGCGGTTTGAGGTTGACCCCATTTTACGCGAGTTCGTACCCTTCGGACATGGAACATCCCGTTAACCCCTGGATGATTTTGCCGTTTGGAATTCTGCTCACCACCATCGCTTTGGGTCCGTTGTGTTGCGCGGGCTGGTGGCGCAAACATTATCCGAAGGTGGCTTACGCGTTGGGGGCGGTGACCCTGCTTTATTATCTGGTTGGGCTGAACAACTACGATCGAATCCGGTCCACCGCGGTCGAATACGCCAGTTTCATCGTTTTGATCGGCTCGCTGTTCGTCGTCTCCGGCGGCATTCACATCAATGTGAAAGGCGAAGCGACGCCGCTGGCCAACATGGTGTTCCTGTTCGTCGGCGCGGTATTTGCCAATCTTTTCGGGACCACCGGCGCGTCCATGCTGCTGATCCGCCCCTGGCTGCGGATGAACAAATACCGTCTCACGGCGCATCACGTCGTTTTTTTTATCTTCATCATCTCCAACGTCGGCGGCTGTCTCACGCCGATTGGCGACCCGCCGTTGTTTCTTGGTTACCTGCAGGGAATTCCATTCTGGTGGGTCGCCGAACATTGCTGGCCGATTTGGTGCGTTGGGCTGGCGGTGCTGCTGGCGATGTTCTATGCGGTTGATTGTCGCAACTATCTGCGCGCGCCCGGAGAAGTTCGAAGCAGGCTCGCGGAGCCGCACGATGTCTGGCGTTTCGATGGCCTGGCGAACCTGTTCTTTCTGGTGGTGGTGTTGGGCGCGGTGTTCACCCACGATCCCCCGTTCCTGCGCGAGGCGTTGATGGTCACGGCGGCGGCCGGCTCCTGGTTCACGACCCGAAAATCAATCCACGAAGCGAACCATTTCAATTTTCATCCGATCCAGGAAGTAGCCATTTTGTTCGCGGGAATTTTCTTCACGATGATGCCCGCGCTGGATTGGTTGAAGGCCAACGCCGGCAAGTTGGGCAGTCCCACACCGGCTTTTTTCTATTGGAGCAGCGGCGCGCTCTCCAGTGTGCTGGACAATGCACCAACCTACCTCAGTTTTCTGAACGCGATTTTCGGTGCGTTCATCAACCCCGAGGTCGTAAGCCAGGTCCAGCATTTGGTGCAAACCGGAGGCGCCGACCTGGCCAATCTCACCGGACCGCACGCGGAACACGTTAAGAACACTTTTGTCGCCCTGCAGAAGTACCACGCTGCAGACTTACTTAATAAAACGGTGAGCGAAGATGAGCTTGAAATCTGCTTCCTTCTGGGCAACCAGGCTTTCAACAAATACATTCTGGCGGTCAGCGTCGGCGCGGTCTTTTTCGGTGCGAATACTTACCTCGGCAACGGCCCGAACTTCATGGTCAAGGCCCTGGCCGACCAGCAAAAGGTCCACACGCCGACCTTTTTAGGTTTCGTTTTCAAATACACGCTGCCGTGCATGGTGCCGATGCTGCTGATCGTCTGGTGGATTTTCTTCCGATGAATTTTTCTTGGCAGACCAGCGAGGTTTTGTGACAGATAGTCCCGGTTCGCGATGGGGCAATGCGTTCCCTTTACAACATTTTGTTCGCGATTTTCCTCTGCATCTCGGCGCCTTATTACTTTTTGAAAATGTGGCGGCGCGGCAACTGGCGGCGCGGCTTTCGCCAGCGGTTTGGCCGCTACGACGCCCAGCTGAAGCAGACGCTCACCAACCGTCACGTCCTCTGGATGCACGCGGTGAGCGTCGGCGAAGTCAACGTCTGCACCCAGCTCATTCGCGCGTTGGAGCCCCGCGTGCCCAACCTCAAGATCCTCGTCTCCACCACCACCTCGACCGGCATGGGCGAACTCCAGCGCAAGCTGCCGTCGCACGTCGAGAAGGTTTACTATCCCATCGACTACCGGAAGTGCGTTTGCCGCGCGTTGAGCATGATTCATCCCAAAGCCGTGGTGCTCGTGGAAGCAGAAATCTGGCCCAACTTCATCTGGCGGCTGCGCGACAAGAACATTCCGCTGTTTCTCGTCAACGCCCGTTTGTCCAATCGCTCCTATCGCGGCT
>QHOP01000478.1 GCA_003219345.1 Verrucomicrobiota bacterium | reverse complement strand
TGGCGCAGCCTGGCTTGATACATTTGATCCTGCCCATAAAGTCGGGCCGAGGCGGTCGCTCCTAAATCAGGTCGCACGCCCTCGGGCAGGTTGATCAAGGCTTCTCGGGGACCATCATGCGCCAACTGGATCACTGTTTGCCCTGCTGCCACGACCTGACCTGGTTCGCTCAACGTCCGAACAATCACCCCGTCGGCATCAGCTAATAAGACGGCATACTCGCTGGAGTTATTACTGACTCTTGCCTGAGCCTCCGCTGCATCCAACTGTGCCTTGGCGCTGTCCAGCGCCGCTCGGGCCTGATCATACTCCTGACGCGATACCGCACCTGATTTGACCAGCGCAGCGAACCGCGCTTCATCCGCCTTGGTTTGTGTGTATTTGGCCCGAGCCGCCTCCACGTTTGCTTGTTGCGCGGCGAATGAGAGTTTGAGGTCCACGGAATCAATCCGCATGAGGATCTGACCTTTCTGGACCCGCTGTCCCATATTGACGGATCGCTCTAGGATTTTTCCCCCGACTCGGAATCCCAGGTCGCTTTGCACGCGGGCTTCCACGATGCCGGTGAAGGTTCTCTTATTCGAGCCCGCCGCTTGCGCCTCAAAAATCTCCACCCTCGGAGACCGTAGGCGCGGATCGTTCACGGTCGGCTTGGAAGACCAGCCCGCCATCAAGGCCAGCGTCAGCCCTCCAGCAAGGAGACCTATGGTCATCAACGGCCGACGATAACTTTTCAGAAAGCTGGCTTCATCCGCGCCCGCTTCGTCTGCCGGTTCGGATGCTTTCTGTGGCGTCGGCGATTCCTGATGCGCATTGACCGTTGGATGCTCCTTGACTGATGTGTTCACATGTACGTCCAGTTGAAATTGTTTGCGAAAACTCTTGTCGAACATGCCGGCGGGAACGAAGCGGCGCATTCGGCTCAGGGCGACCCCTTTCCCGACTGGATAACGAAGCCGGGGCGGCTTAGCGGTTAATGCGTCCCAAACCGCTTCCGCCACCACTCGAGGATCGTCTCCGCGTTCGATGTTTTGCTGAACCGCGTCGGTCAGACGCTTTCGTTCCTCCGCATAAACCTCGAGAGAGATTTTTGCGGATTTGGTGTTTCCGCTGAGTTTAGTCCTCGTGTATGCCGGTTCGACCAACAGCGCGCGCACGCCGAACCTCCTGATCTCGTGATCCAGGGTCTCGGTATATCCTTCTACTGCATGCTTGCTCGCGGCATAAATTCCCAAATACGGCGCGGGCAGAAAGCCCAGCACCGAACTGATGTTGACGATTCGCCCAAAGCCCTGTTGCCGCATTCCCGGCAGGATGGCGTTCGTCACCCGCAGCACGCCGAAGAGATTCGTTTCAAACTGTTGCCTGGCTTCCGCAACACTGGTTTCTTCCAACGCCCCCATGAATGAGTAACCGGCGTTATTGACCAGGTATTGAATCGGCCCCGCCTTCTGCACAATGCTGTGAACCGCCTCGTTGACGCTGGAGTCGTCCGTCATATCCATGCGGACGATTTCAACGCCGGGAATGGGGCTGGCGGACTGCGGGTTTCGCACCGTGCCGAACACCCGCGCTCCTCGCTCTGCGAGTAACTGTGCGATCTCCCGACCGATGCCGGAAGTAACTCCGGTGACTAACGTGGATTTGTTTTTTGATGCGGTGTGCATATACACAATTGAATTTCAGCTTATCGCCTTCAAGGCCTTCAGGGTTTTTAGTTATTTGTTCAGAGCCGATGCCGCAGTTTCGAGGTCGGAGAGGATGGCAGACCAACGTTTTTCACCAAGAGTTTTGACTGCGGCGCTTTGGGCGGACTTCCAAGCCGGCGTGAGTTTCTCGATCTGTTTTCGGCCTTTGACCGTAATTTCCAGTTCCACACGATTGCCGCGCCCGCCGCCATCGGCCTGAACCAAACCGTCCCGCTGCAAGGGCCGGAGATTCCGCACGAGCGTCGTGCGATCCATCCCCAGCCAATCGCTCAATTCCGCCATGGTCCAACTGTCCTTGGCTTGCAACGCCAACAGAATCGAACCCTGCGTGGGCCGGATGCCGTGCCGCCGCATTTCCGCGTCAAAAAACTGCGTCACGGCCCGCGTCACCCAACGCAAGTTGAAGCACACGCAGTTTTCCACCGCCGACATATCCAGTTCCTTTGACATCATGGTGTGTATATGCACTACTTGGAGCAAATTGTCAACTGCAATTCTGGATTTATTTTTTTGTCGCGGGCAAACGCCCGAAATTACGCCTTCGCGTAAAGCTCACTTCTCGGTTGGTTTGAAAATCAGTTGCGAGAAATTGTAGAGGCCCTTCTTCCAGTGCTGGAAGTCGTGGACGTGGTCATCGCAAGTGCGGAAACGCATACTAGTCACTAACCGCACAAAGAATTGGATTTGCCTCTGTCAGTGAGCTTTACGCGTGCGCGGTTTGACACCGCACCCGCGTTCTGAGAATGTCCCTCCTTATGCAGCCTAAGCTGGCTTGCCTTCCTGCAAGTCAGCGCGGGGGACCCAAATCCCCGGGAAACCGGGGGCGGGGCGAACGGCGATGGCGAACCATCGTCGCGGTCACTTTCAGGACCGAGCCCGTCAGCTAACCTCGTCGGCATCTGGAAGGGCGATCCTCTAGGATTTCGCAGCGCGAAATCTCCACGGTCACCCCGACATAAACGTGTTGTGCCCGCTCACGGCGATAACCCGGGCGCGTACACAACCACATCGGAGTTGGGTTATGACAACGGACGTAATGTTCGCGGCAGCGGGCGTGCTCACGCCTTTTCTGGTAATTGTTGGGTTCATCGTTCTTGGCCTCATGCTGTTCGGGCCGTTCGTGCTCGGCGCTGTGCTCATCCAGGAACGACAGGTTGGCGTCGTCGTGAAACGGTTCGGCAGGCGCGGACTTGCGCCAGGCCGATTGATCGCACTTGGTGGGGAGGCCGGCTATCAAGCCGACACGCTCGCGCCGGGACTACACTTCGGTTACTGGCGCTGGCAGTATCGCATCATCAAAGAGCCGGTCACCGTCGTGCCACAGGGCGAAATCGCTCTGGTGCTCGCGGCGGACGGCGCGGCGATCCCCACCGAGTGCATCCTCGGGAAGATAGTTGATTGCGACAACTTCCAGGACGCACGGAAATTCCTGGTGAACGGCGGCGAGAAAGGCCGTCAACTTGGAATCCTCACGGCGGGAACGTATCGCATCAACACGGCATTGTTCACCGTCATCACGGCGGCTGGCGCCATAGAGCACGGCATGATGTCGGAGCAACTCGCGTTGCATCGCATCGAACCGGACATGGTCGGCATTGTCACCGCGCTTGACGGGCAACCCATTGAAGCCGGCGAAATTGCCGGGCCGACCATCGCCGGTCACGACAACTTCCAGAAGGCGCAGGCGTTTCTGGACGGCGGCGGACGGCGCGGATTGCAGGAGCAAGTCCTGTTGTCCGGCACGTGGAACTTGAATCCATGGTTCGCACAGGTGGAGCAGGTTCCGATGGTCCAAATCCCCATCGGCTACATCGGGGTCGTCATCTCGTTTGTCGGCCAGGCGCACGTGGACGTGAGCGGCGTGGAGTTCAAGCACGGTGATCTCGTGAACCCCGGCCACAAAGGCGTGTGGGTTACGCCGCTGTACCCGGGCAAACACCCGCTCAACACGCGCGTGATGAAGGTCGAACTCGTGCCGACCACCAACATTGTGCTCAATTGGGCCAGCCGCACCGAGGCGCATCATTTCGATGAGAAACTCTCGTCCATCACCGTGCGCTCGAAGGACGGTTTCGCGTTCAACCTCGACGTGTCGCAGATCATCCACGTCGGCGCGCTCGATGCGCCGAAGGTAATTTCGCGGGTGGGCTCGATGCAAAACCTCGTGGACCACGTCTTGCAACCGACGGTCGGAAATTATTTCCGTAACTCGGCGCAGGACTACACGGTGCTCGACTTCCTGAGCGCACGCGGCCAGCGGCAAACCGAAGCTGCCGAGCACATCCGCAAGGCGATTGGCGCTTACGACGTGCAGGCGATTGACACGCTCATCGGCGACATCAATCCGCCCGCGGAACTGATGACCACTCAGACCGACCGCAAGATTGCCGAAGAGCAACGCAAAACCTACGAAACGCAACGCGCCGCGCAGGAACAGCGGCAGCAACTCGTGCGGCAAACGTCGCTCGCCGACATCCAGCATCAGGTCGTCGGCGCGGAACAAGGCGTAAACATCGCAGAATTGAAGGCGAACGCGACCGTCAAGCAAGCCACGGGCGACGCCGAGTCCACACGCCTTCGCGCGCTCGGCGAGGCGGAAGCCATTCGCGCCACGGGCAAAGCGAAAGCCGAGGCATATCGCGTTGGCGTCGAGTCCCTCGGCGCGCAGGGCTACACTGTGATGCAGCTCATGCAAATCGTCGGCGAGCGCAACGTGCGCATCGTCCCCGACGTGGCCGTGAGCGGCGCGAACGGGAGCACCGGACTGGTGGATGGCCTGCTCGGCATCATGCTGCGCGGCCAATCCAACGGCCATACGCAGCCAAAGCAAAACTGAAGGACACACACACCGGAGCGCGGTGGACTGATTTCCGCCGCGCTCCGATTCCTTTTCCAAAGGCAAATCAATTTATGAAATGGCTCAAAAACCTTTTCATCGGTCGCGCCCGAAATCTTTCAGACGAACGGCTCTTTCACAGAATCTCGCTTGTCGCAGTACTCGCGTGGGTGGGCCTGGGCGCGGACGGCTTGTCGTCGTCGTGCTACGGACCGGAAGAGACTTTCAAGGCACTGGGCGCGTACGCAGCGCTCGCGCCATTCATCGCGCTGGCTTGCATGGCGACCATCGCGATCATTTGCGCGAGCTATTCGCAGATCATCGAACTGTTCCCCTCGGGCGGCGGCGGCTATCTCGTCGCCAGCAAATTGCTTTCGCCCACGGCTGCCGTGGAAATTGCCTTTCGCACTCGCGGGCACGGCGCTGCTCACCTTGCTCAACTTGCGCGGCGTGAAGGAATCGGTGCTGCTCTGGGTGCCGGTGTTCTTTATGTTCATCGGCACGCACGGGTTTGGAATTCTCTACGCCGTGACGACGCATCTCGGCGTGTTGCCACAAGTCGTTGCGAACACCGCCCATGACGTAAGCGCGGCGCACGGTCAACTCGGCTGGCTCGGCATGTTTCTTCTGTTGCTGCGCGCCTACAGCATGGGCGCGGGCACGTACACTGGCATCGAAGCGGTCAGCAACGGCCTGCCGATCCTGCGCGAGCCGCGCGCGGCCACCGGCAAACGCACGATGCTCTACATGGCCGCGTCGCTCGCGTTGACGGTGGGCGGACTGCTGCTTGCGTATTTGTTGTTCCGCGTCGCGCCGGAGGATGGCAAAACCTTGAACGCTGTTTTGTTCGGAGAACTCACGGCGTCATGGCCGGCCGGACCGGGAAAGACTTTTGTCTCGGTGGCGATGCTGTCCGCGACAGCGCTGCTGTTTGTTGCCGCCCAAGCCGGTTTCCTCGATGGCCCGCGCGTGCTGGCGAACATGGCGCTCGACCGCTGGTTTCCGACGCGCTTCGCCACGTTAAGCGACCGCTTCGTGGCGCAGAACGGCGTTCTGCTCATGGGCGGCGCGGCGCTGGTCGTATTGCTGGCGACGCATGGCGCAGTGGGATTATTGGTGGTGCTCTACAGCATCAACGTCTTCATCACGTTCTCGCTCTCACAACTTGGCATGGTGCGCCACTGGTGGACGCACCGCGCGACCGAGCCTCGTTGGCAGCGCAAATTACTCACCAACGGTGTCGGCCTGGGTCTCACGACTTTCATTCTGATAAGCCTGAGCGTGGAAAAATTCTGGGCGGGCGGCTGGGTGACACTCCTGTTGACCGGCTCGTTTGTCGCGACGGCGTTTCTCATCCGCCGGCACTATCGCGGCACGGCACAACAACTCGCGCGTCTGGACACGCTCATTCCAGCAATCACTCTCGAAGCGAGCGCACCATCAACCGTCCCGCTCGCGTGCGATCCCTCGGCCAAAACTGCCGTGATGCTGGTCAACGGCTTTAACGGCTTGGGGATTCACACATTGTTGTCGGTGTTGCGGATGTTTCCCGGAGTATTCCGTAATTTCGTGTTCGTGCAAGTCGGCGTGGTGGACGCGGGCAATTTCAAAGGCGCGGGGGAGATCGAAAACCTGCGGCAACACATTACGGAGGCGACAGACCGTTACGCCAGTTACATGAACCAAAAAGGTTTTTACGCCGAAACGGTTTCCACTGTCGGACACGACGCCGTATCCGAAGCGACCGAACTCGCGGAACAAGTCGCGCGGCGCTTTCCGCAAGCGGTGTTCTTCGGCGGACAACTGGTGTTCACAAGCGAATCACGGCTGGGCCGGCTGCTGCACAACTTCACGGTGTTCGCGCTGCAACGGGAATTTTTTCGCAACGGCCTGCCGTTCCTAATTGTGCCGATACGTGTATGAGCCGATACTGTTCGGTAGGCGGCCCTTCTCTATCAAACTTGAACCGATGGAGAGACTCGCACTCTCGTGGGGCAAATGCGCCCGGCAGTTTACGAAACTGCTGCTGTCGCTGCTGAGCCACATCGGCGAAAATTGTGGGAGTCGGAATCGAACAGGTAACGCGCTTTAAGCGCCGTCATCCCGTTCAATCATAACTCCCGCACTCACAGGCCCGTCGCGTGACAGGCAACGAAACCGCCCGTAAAATGGGCGTTTTCTCGTGGTTCGTCAAGCCGTCCAGTACTCAATCACTACTCACCAACGAGTCCGAAAAAACTCATCTAAGCCGGCGTTGCTGGCATTTCTGCTGGCACTTTCACTGGCACTACTCGGGATGGAAGAACGGTCGAGATCTCTATCTATTCCGCGGTATCCGAGAAACGCGTGAATCGAAGTTCGTCTGCGGCGAGAAATTCGCCCGAGCG
>QHOP01000477.1 GCA_003219345.1 Verrucomicrobiota bacterium | reverse complement strand
GTGTGAGCGAGGTCAGCGCGTTGATATAAGTCACCTGTTTGTCCATCGCGCTGACCAGGCGCGTCGTGGTGATGTCCGCGAACCCGATGCCGATGGCGTTGCCGTGCGTTTCCGGCGTGAGGTCGCGCACAAAAATACGGCGGATCAACGGGCTGGCCTGGTTGTCCGGGCCGAGGGAGGACGAATAGCCGTGCACCCAGCGGCCGGTCACGTTCGGGTCCATGCCCGCGCCGCTGATGTTTTTGCCGATCCGGTCCACGATCAGCAGATCTATGTCGTCGAACGGCAGGCGCGGCATCAGGCGCCGCGCTTCTTCGAGCAATTCCTTCTCGCGCTCTTCAATCTCGTCGCGATTCAGCACCGCGATCCGGGCTGTGTCGTGAAACTGGTTTTCGACAATCGCCACTCCGCAAACAATCGGCGCGGTGCGGAGCACGACGCGCGCGATGGAGCGGAGCGTGTGTTCGTAGCCGAGTCGAGTTGCCGCCGCGTGGCAGGCTGCCGCGCCCGCGCGTTTGCCAAGGCCGATCACGCTCATTTTCAAGACACCGCTGCCGAGCGTGCCCTGAAAATCCGTGTGCGGCTTCACGCGATTGATGAGGACGATGCCGTCCGAGCGCTGCGCCTCAACGCTGCAAAAGACGTCCACACCGTCCGCGCTCACGCCGATACGCTCGACCTCCATCGACGCGCGAATCGGCACGCCCATGCTTTGTTCGGTGAGGCCGTAACTTTCGAGCACCTCGATCTGGCCCTCAGGTGTCGCGCCGCCATGACTGCCCATCGCGGGCAGGATAAACGGCTTGGCGCCGGCGGTTTTGAGGACATCGAGCACCTCCCGGACAATACTCTTGATGTTAGTGATGCCTCGACTGCCGACGGCCACGGCGATTCGCGCGCCGGACTTGATTCGTGACAATGCCTTCTGCGATTTGAATTCGCGCTGAACCGTGGCGGGAATATCGAGTGGCGGCGACGGAGGAAATTTCTGTCGCACGGCGAACATGCGGGGGAAGGGGATGAGCGCGCTCATTTCAACAATCGTTCGAGTTTATACCAAAGCACGGCGGGCTCCCCGCAGCGCTCTGCCATGTTTTCTTCATTCTGATGACAGAGACAGGCGAGACGCCTGTCCTACTTGTGCGATTTATACGTCGGTCAATGCCGCCACCGCAAATCACCCTCTACCATCGCGGCTGTGTCCGCGAAAGAAAATTATCCGCAAGGCTTGACTGGTGGTGCATCCTGGGCTGTGGTGTCCAAATCGGCGGTGAATGATTTTCGCTGTAGGCCGCGTGGCCTCACGCGACGAAATGGGCCCGGACACCAAAGCCAGTGCAGTCACCAGGCCAGCAATCATGCAGCAGAACCTCAGGTCCTTGACATTTGCATCCGACACTGGCGGCTGGGAAGCCGACCGAACTTGCTGGCTGGAAGCGTGCGCTACGGAGCGCGACCTTGCGACTTGTCTTTTTCAAAAGTTCTGACTTATTACTCACATGACACCGCGTCTGATCCTGCCGTCCACCATGGTTCTCCTCCTCACTGCCTGTGGAAGGCACTCGGAGAATTCGCCGTCCGCCCCGGCTCCGGCCGCGGAACCCGGCAAATCGGCCGCTGATGCTCCCGCAGTGGTCGCACGTTCCGAGGCGTCGGGGGCAGAGCTGGCTGCGGCGCTGGGCGAATTGACCCAGGCGTTGCGCAAATACAGCTTTGAACACCAGCGCCTGCCAAAGACGTTTAACGAGGTGGTCGCGGCGGGATACGTGAACAACATGCCGCAAGCGCCGCCCGGCAAGAAATTTGAAATCGAACCCAGAACGGTGCAGGTCGTCCTGGTCAAACAATAACGGAGAGAGACAGACAACATGAACGTGGATCGTCAGGTCTTTGGTCGATTATCTCTCCAGCGGGCATTCACATTGATCGAGCTGCTGGTCGTCATAGCGATCATCGCCATTTTGGCGGCGCTGTTGCTTCCCGCGCTGGCCGGCGCGAAATCCAGGGCCCAGAGACTGAAATGCACGTCCCAAATGAAACAGCTTGGGCTGGGCTTCGACCTTTTTGTCATGGACCACAATGACCAGTATCCGCCCACAGCCTATCGAACAGGCGATTACCAGTATCAGCTGGCTTGGGACGATTATATTCACCGCAACATCGGCGGCACCGATTCCGACGCGGATTTATTGGTGGGCGCTTCGGGCGCGTTGGCGGATCCCAGCGTTGTCCCCAAAATCTTGAAATGCCCCGCTGACAACATTGAGGTCACGATCATCTGGGCGAAGTTCGCCCAGCGCAGAACCTATGCCATGAACGGCAACGACATCGTAGGCCCGAACAACCTCCCGGCGTCTCCAACGCACGGCGTCGGAGTCTATATCTACAACAATAATGGGTCCCTGCCCCCTTGGGATCCGCCCGGTTACAAAAGCAACATCGTGAAAGACCCTACCGGAACTCTCCTGCTGGTGGAACAACCCGAAGGCGGAAATATTGCCGGAAATGACTGGCCTTCATTTTCCATGGGTCCCACCGGAACCAGTTCCGGAGATCAGACGCCTTACCAGATCGCGACCGGCGGAAGACGCGCTTGGGGAGCGGTCGCTTACGGTCTTCACGGCAAACGATTCAATTATCTCTTTCACGACGGCCACGTGCAAACGTTGAGGATCACCGACACCGTCGGCAGAGGAACGACGAACGCTCCCCGAGGGATGTGGACGGTGACTGTGGGTGATTGAGCGGAAAAGTTCAGGACACGCGCCGTTCTTTCAGCGAGAGACAGGCGAGACGCCTGTCCTACTTTTTGATCAGCTTTAAGGCGATGTCCTCGCGATACGGCGGAGAAGTCAGGGTGACCAGGTTTTTTTTGCTTTTCACCGTTTCGCGTTTGTCCACCTTGCCGGTCAACGGATTGACCCATTCGGCGCGGTAGGTACCCGAAGGCAATTCCAGCGAAACGACGGCGTCACGCGGCGTTGGTTTTTCGCCGTCCGGCGCGAGGTAAATCGCATACGCCTTGTCTGGTTCGGCCAGGACATAAGCCCGCGGGGCGTCGCGCGCGCGCGCGCTCAGAACCGAGTTGAGCGGCTTCATCTTCACGAAGTCAAAACGGTTGATGAAGTCGCGCAGAACCTTCATCTGCTTGCGAAAGTTGGGATTGCCGCCGCCCGGCTGCTTCGCCGGATAAACAAACGTGCCGTCCTCGCGGCGCGCGACAAACGAATAGTCCAGGTGGTTGAACAATCCGCCGCCCGCAAGAATGAAACTCCAGGCCTCAACGCGATACGGCAAATCGTTTGTGCCGCGAAATCCGGTTTCGTTGTCGCCGATGACTTTGTTGAGACCGTAGTTCATCGCGACGGTGTCCGGCGGCGACGCGTAGTGAAAATTGAAAATTGAAACCGCCGGATGCGGGTCCTCGATTTTCGCTTTGTTGTTGGCAATGTTTTGCGAAATCAGATGGCAACCGCCGACGTGAGGAGGCGGTCCCAGGCTTTTTTCCGTGTCCACGATGACGTCCGCAATGTGACGCTGCCATTCCATCGTCACGCCGCCGAAGTAAGGCTCGTTGCAGATTTCGTAGTAGAGGTTGTCGAAGCTGTTCAACTCGCTGACCATTTTGCGGACCAACGCCTCCTGCACCGCGAGCAGTCCGTTGTTCTTGTCGAGCGCATAGACGTTCGTGCGCGCCACCTCGCCGATACCGTTCACGTTGTTGATCGCGTTTTGCGGGCTAAGCCGCCACTGCGACTCGTCGTACATCGGGCAAAACAAATTCATCTCGACGACGATGCCGCGCTTGCCCGCCTGCGCGACGAAATCCTTCAACCGTTTGAAATAGTTCTCGTCCCATTTCGTGAGGTCGAACTTGTTTCCCCCATTCGCGTAGCCTGGGGTATCGCTGCGCGCCCACGGGCAAATAAACCGGCCTGCTCCCGGCGCCAGTGTATTGCTGACGATATTGAACGCGCCATGGGGTTCTACATAGGCGCCGGAAAACGTGCGCGTGAGGTTCAAGCCATCCTTTGCCAGCGTGTCGAGATACTTCACGTAATCGAACTCGAGATTCAGCACGGCGCCGTAATGTTCGCCGGAGGTGATGAGCGCGGTCGGCTTCCCGCGAAACAAGAAATAATGCTGGTTTTCCGGATGCAGCGCCAGCGGCATGGATGTCCCGGCCGACGCCGAGGGTGAAACGGTCCCAATCGACAGGATGGACAGCAGCCCGAAAAACGCCTGCTTGGGAAAAGTGTTCACGGCCCCCACCGTTAACACTCGCCGCCTGATTTGTAAACGCTGCTGGTTCCGCTACCGGTTGGGGTTGCCATTTGCGCCGGTTCCTGATATACACGGGAAAATGAGATCTCCCGTTTCCAGGCTTCTGCTTCAGCCCGCCAGGCCGCGCCTTGTTCGCGCTTCGGGAAAATCCGCATTCAGCCTGATCGAGCTGTTGTGCACGGTCGCCATTATTCTGATCGTCTACTCTCTTTATTTCACCTCCGGTTCCCGCCACTACCAGGCGAGGCAGAAGGCGCTTTGCCAACAGAACCTGGAACATATTTACGTCGCGTTGAAGATGTTCGCCGCGGACAACAACGCGGCGTTTCCGGTGGTGACCAACGCCGCGACCTCGGAAGCGCCCCTGAGCCTGTTGGTTCCCCGTTACACGTCCGTCACGGAAATTTTTATTTGTCCGGGCAGCAAGGACAAAAAACTGCCAGAGGCCAAACCGTTCGCTCAGAGAAAAATCAGCTACGCTTACTGCATGGGTCGGACCATCAACGACGGCGGGGACCAGTTGCTGATGTCGGATGCGCTGGCGGATACGCGTCCAAAAGAAACCGGCCATAAAATATTTTCCGCGAACGGCAAGAAGCCGGGAAATAATCATCACCGTTTCGGCGGGAACCTCATGTTTTGTGACGGACAGATTCAATCCAGTCCGGCCGAGGCCTCCGCGCCCCTGGTCATACCACCCGGCGTGACGCTGCTGAATCCCAAACCCTAACCATGCAAGTCAAAATCCAGTGTCACTGCGAAACCCGCTACGCGTTCGAGGTTGAGCCGGTGAACGGCAGAATGCCCGTGCGTGTGAATTGCCCCGCTTGCGGCACCGATGGCACCGATGCCGCCAATGCGATCATCCAGCAGCAGCTCACGGCAACCACACCCACAGCGTCGGCTCCCGCGCCGGCCAGGCAGCCGCTTCGGATCGCCGGGCCCGCTCCGGCTCCCGCCCCTGCGCCCGCGCCAGCACCGCAACCGCCGGCGCCGCTTGGCGCGGTCGCGGAGGCCACAGCGGCGTCGCCCGCCGAAACCGCCTCCGTCCAATTCTGCCCGAAACACAGGCAGGAACCGGCCACCAACACCTGTT
>QHOP01000476.1 GCA_003219345.1 Verrucomicrobiota bacterium | reverse complement strand
CAATCGTGACGGGGCCGCGCGGACCCCAAGAGCGCACTGGCCACTGACCTGCCCCGAAACGCTCAAAACGCACGAGGCATTCCCGATACTCGCAGCCAAAACCCGGAGCCGTAGCGTTTCACTCTCGATGTAAAAACGGAAGCGGACAACTGCGACTACAATGCCACAGCCTCGCAACACCTCTGCTTCACGTCTGCAAAACAAAAGAAGGCGGCGAGCCCAATCAAATCGAAACGGTTAATATCAATGATTGCGGCGGATTTCTGCATCAAGGCAAAATGCGGTGATAAAGTGGCTTGACGTGACCCCGAGAAGGCTCCAGAATGTGTAACCCGTCGCGGAACAATTGCCGATCAGCTTTGGTTCATCGACCGGGCGAAACCCGATGCCAAGACTCGCGCCCCTCTTCGCTTCCACGCTCGGTATGCTCATCGCCACAAGTGTTTCGTTTAGCCAAGACACGGATCGTGATGGAATTCCCGATCAAGTTGAGCAAACAATTCTCGAAACTTACCGCCCTTGGCTCTACTTCGATCACGACGAGACCGTTTGGCCATGCTCCGCCACGTGGTTTGTTCAACACTCACAGTTGATCCATAATCCTTGTGGAGACATTAGCCAGTCGGTGCTGCAAGCAAATCCGAGAATCATTCTTCAAACCGGCGCCTGGGGTTCGGGCTACAGAGAAAGCCAGTTGAAGCTTAATCTTGACGATGCTTTTCAAACCGGGCCGTTCGCCACCAACCCTCCGATGTCTGTCAATGTGCCAATTTACGGGCATGTCATGCCGCTGTCGGATTATCCAGAGTCGTCGCTTTCTTACCCTGAATTTCCAATTCCCTTTGGAAGCGAGTATATTGTCGCTCAATTCTGGATACTGTTTCCGTACAACGACGCGCACTTTTTCGACAATCCGCTTCAAGACAACCCTGGCGACCACGAAGGCGATTGGGTATGGATTGATGTGCTGTTGGATAAAGCGACCACTAACGCTCAATATGTAGTTTACCATCATCACGGTGACAATAGCATCCCTCCGTCAGTCAAGCGTTGGGCTGATGTCGAAAAAACAAATGGGGCACCAGTAGTTTATTTGGAGAAAGGCACTCACGAACTTTGGCCGAATGCTGGTGAAGGTAGCTTTTTCGGAACTGAACCATTCTTCGTTGAACCTCATTTCGGCAATGGCCAACGCTTCCAGCCGAATACGGTAATAAATCTCGGGGAGGTTGGTTTGCCCCTACAAAGGGGCGATCAAGCAGAGCAACTTGATCGCGAACTGGCTCTTTTGTTTAACGGACAATGGGGCGACTTCACCGGAGAAGGTTTCGTTGATATCGATATTTCAAATCCGCCGGGGCCAGTGAATCAAAAATGGGGTGCGAACCCGCGATTTCCCGTCCTCCCTTCAACAGAGCAATTGAAGATTTTCGATTTGGGTCCAGTCTCGCTCGTTAACCAGCTTACAGCCTTAAATAACCGAGGACAAGTCGTAGGACATCTTTGCAATGGACGATCCTTCTTGTGGGAAGACGGTAAACTCACGCAACTCTCAACGCCGACTAATGTTTGCGACGCGTTCCCATACACGATTACAGAAAGCGGCGTCATCGGTGGCCATTTCTATTGCTACCTAGGGTTGCACCAGCCAGTGGTTTGGTCTAGCCCGGCGACATATTCGATTTCGCAGATATTTTACATCACGAATTCATCGCCAGTAGCGGGATACTGGGGAGATGCGTTCGGCATCACCATCACTGATCTCCACGATGCCGCTGCTGGCCGAAGTGGTGTTGGCGTGGGACAGTACGGATCGACTTATCGGCTGGCCGGAAACAGACTTTATTACCAAGAGTTTCCACCGCCCTTTCCGGGATCGCCCACTCCGGGCTTCTCCATGGGAAATACCAGTGGGAATCTAATTGGATCGATGAATTACGGTGGCTGGTCAGTTGCCGTTTCTGCAGACCCGGCAAATCATGTGACCGTGTTGTCGCCTACGAATGGAACGCACTCGGCCACAATTTCAATCAACGAAGCAGGCGATATCGTGGGTTTCGTGGGAAGCGAATCAGTCCTTTGGAAGCATGACGGGAGCAGAGTGTCGCTTTGGCGAGATGACTATGGCGGCAGAGCATCATGGATCAATAACCGCAGTGAGGTCATTGGCGGAAAAATCCCCGAAGGTGCTGTCATTTGGCGGGACAAACTCTTAGCCAGAGTGGCGGATTTAGTTGGTACGAATTCCGATTGGCAACCACAATCGTTTTCGATAACACGGATAAACGACAACGACTGGATCATTGGCACTGCAGTGAATCGATCTAACGAGACACACGCAGTTGTAGTCATTCTCACGCCAGTCATTGAAGCGCTAACGAACAGGGCCATTTTTCGAGACACAGATACGGTGATAACAGCGAAGGTGTTTGGTGCCCTTCCGCTCAATTTTCAATGGCGAAGAAGCGGCACGAATCTGATGGATGGCGACCGCATTTCCGGCGCGCAAACGCCAACATTGACCATCAACGGGGCGGGCACTGCCGACCAAGGTGATTATCAACTCGAAGCTGGGAATCAGTTTGGGACTGCGAATACCGCAGTAAGGCTTGAGGTGCAGTTACCACCAATTAGCATTTATCGATTTAACAACTTTCATGGCGTGTCGTGGTCGACCACTAATGTCGTACTTGAGCATGCGGCTAATCCGGTTGGGCCTTGGTTTCCCATTCCCGGAGCCTCTAGCCCATTCATGGCCAGTCCAACAAACAACACTGAGTTTTTCAGAACGAGTGCGCCGTAGCGAAACTTCTCCCGGTTTGAGAGGTGTGCAATCCTCTACGATCTTCTTCATCCACTCTACTGTAGCGCAGGCGTTTTGCGCTTCGATAATCTTCCGGGCGGCTTGGTTTTCCAGTCCGGTGGAATATCCACGGTGACAAGACCGCCGAGCTCGCGAATGAAGCGGGCGAAGGCCAGAACTGATGCTTCGCCGCAGCCCCGGTGCCGGGCAACTACTCTGACCGGAATCTGACGGCCAGCCACTTCCGGCCAGCGACGGATGCCATTCTTGCGCAACTCCGCGAGGATTTCCCGCCGCGTGGCTTTACAGGTCACAAAGTCCAGTGCAGGAGTGTTCACGCAGAACCGAAATGTCGAACAGGACCGATAGCTTTCATCCGTGATCCTATCATATCATAACCGCGTTGTGCATCTGGATTCGGGCAGCAGTCGTCAAGGGAGGTGCGAGATGGGGATTCTCGCTGAAGAAACGACCGCCACCCGAATCAAAACTCACACTGGCCGCGGCACGGTGGATTGGAGGGTGCGCGGCTTCGTCGTATGAACAAAACAGGCGTCCCCCACACCCACCACTAGCGGCGCGTCCCACGCGCCGTTTTGAAACGTGTGGCTGTGAAATCTCCCGGAAGCATTGTCAAAGGTGTACACTACATCACCCTCTTGCGGATCGAAGTTCACGCCGCTTCGCGCAAACGGCACCGGCGGAGGAACGGCAGGGGGACCCGGCTCTCCGTAAATCACTACCGGGCCGCCGAACGGTGGCGTCTGCGGCGGGGCGGGGGGCATAAAGTCAATCGTGCCCGGTCCTGGTGAACTAATCAGCGATAACCCAACCGGGATGGACACCGCGCCATACCACCAATTACCCGTGAAGGCAACCGCCAACGGCTTCCGCGTCGGGTTGAACAGGAACGCACCTTCGCCCGGCGCGAGCGTCTCGTGCGGATTGGACCAGCGTCCATGCCGAAACGCGGTCTTCCGGTCGAACCGCTGCGTGGCGTTATCAAACTTGAGCAGGACGGTGCCGGGCGGCATTTGCTTGAACAATTCTGCCACCGTGTTGTCCGGCACCGCGTCACGCAACGTGGTTCCGCGCAAATGAAACAACGGGTTGGCCGCCAACGACCAGCCAGGCGGCAGCGTCACGGTGTTCGTGACGAGATTGGGTGGGCCATTCAAGTTAGCTGGCTGCGCGGCCGCTGGCCAGGTCATCGCACTGACCAGAGCGAACAAAGAAAGGCGCTGGTTGGTTCCCATAAAACAGGGGTGAGTTTATTGACGAAGTTTCCGTCTCCTGAGCAAAGCAGCCAGTGTCCCGCCCACAGCGAGCAACGCCAAAGCAGACGGCTCCGGCACAGGAATAATTTGCCCGCGAATCTCGCCGTTGGGGAACGAAGACGAGTTGAAGTTGACATACCAAAGACCGCCCTCGAGGTCATTGATTTGCTGGGAGGTAACCGTAACGGCACCAATGTAACTCATCGTGGGTGGATTCGGGCTAAGAATGTAACTGCCCAGGTCAAAAATGATGCTGGCATTCTGACTTTCAGTCGCCGGCCCATAAATGCCCGCGCTCGTCGGGAGGAAATCCCAGGCATTCCTGCCCATTGAGTAGTTCAGCGTATTTCCGCTCAACGTCAGCGTTCCAGACGCCGTATAGGGGCTGCTGTTCGGCGGCACCTCGTTACCGCCGTTAAGACTGACGGTAAACTGCAGCGTGCCCTGCGCCTGCGCGCTCGCCAAGCTCACGAAAGTAAGTAGAAGAGCGATTGTTTTTTTCATATACGCTTCAAGGTAAGGTCCAAGTTTCGTCGATTAGTAAATGGCTCGGTAGAACCTATACGGATAATTCGTAGCTTGCGTGTCTGTGAACGTAAACGGTGAAGTGTTCGTTTTGACAGAAATCCAACTCGTCAGATTTGTCGAGGCTTGAACAATGTAGGTGTAGCCCGGAACGCCAGTCAACGAGAACTGAAATTGATTGTTGGAATAAGCAGACGAACTCAATGTTGCCGCTGCGGTATTGTACACTGTCAAAACCGCAGTTGCGCTCGTCGTTGACCCGGCGGAATTGCTCGCAACGACTGTATAGTTTCCCGCGTCGTTGGTTGTGACGTTGTTTTTCGTGTAACTCGACGACGTGGCACCGGTGATATTTGATCCGTTAAACTTCCACTGATACGTCGGTGTTGGTGTGCCGATCGCAACGGAGCTAAAGGTGACGTTGTTGCCCGCGATGACCGCCTGGCTTTGTGGTTGGGTCGTGAAGACCGGCGCGGTCGGTTGAATCCAGTCGAGCGTAATATTGCCTTGCGCGCCGTTGAAGCCATCCACTGCTATTCGATAAGTCGTCCCTGACGTGGCTGTGAACACAATTTTGCTCGTGCCGCCGCCGCCGCCCGAGTTGTCGTCGCTGGCAACTAAAGTGAGGCTGCTGACGCTGGTCCCGGTGTAAGCGGCAAGGGTCGTGTCGA
>QHOP01000475.1 GCA_003219345.1 Verrucomicrobiota bacterium | reverse complement strand
CAACTGTCTCCTGGCCCGGCGCCTCGCCGAGCGCGGCGTCCGTTTCATTCAGCTTTGTCATCGTGACTGGGACCACCACGGCGGCCTGCCCCAGGGCATCAAAACCCAGACCAAGAACACCGACCAGGCCAGCGCCGCGCTGGTGAAAGACCTGAAAGCCCGCGGCCTGCTCGATGACACGCTGGTGATCTGGGGCGGGGAATTCGGGCGCACCGCCTATTCGCAAGGCGAAATCCGCAAGGACAACTTCGGTCGCGACCACCATCCGCGCTGTTTCTCGCTCTGGATGGCCGGCGGCGGCATTAAACCGGGGCTCGTGCTCGGCGCCACCGATGACTTCGGCTACAACGTGGTGGAAGACCCGGTCAACGTACACGACTTCCACGCGACCCTGCTCCACCTGCTGGGGATCGACCATAAGCAACTGACCTATCGGTTCGAAGGCCGCGATTATCGGCTCACGGACATCCACGGCGATATAGTCGGTAAGTTGTTGGCGTAGCACGACGGACCGCGAGGAACACGAGATTAAAAGCAGACTCCATCAAGTCACGGTTCAATCAGGAGGTCACCTTTTCGCGCGGCGTTTTCGGCCGATGTTGAGCTGCCTGCTGCTGGCCAGCCTGGCCATCAGTAGCCGCACCGCACGAGCCCAGTATCCTGCCGGGCCCCAAATCGCCAAAGACGGCACGACCGTACTGCTCCAGAACTACGCGAGTCTGCCGCTCTCGAGCAGAACCAGGGACAGCTATCCGCCACCGATCGACTACGGGAGCCAGTTGGGGCGCGTAAACTTTTTGCGCTCTGAGCCGACGAACGCGCCTTTGTCGTCGTCGCGCTTCTTTGTCAACGACCTGAACCGCAATCTTTACATTCTGGACAAGAGCAACAAGACATTCACGGCCTACATCAACTTTGAAGAGGTCTTCCCGAAGTTCGACAACGATCCTGGATTTGCCGGCGGCCTTGTCACATTTGCGTTTGATCCCAACTATGCGTCGAACGGCATTTTTTACACGGTCCATACGGAGGACCCTGCGAAGAACGGTTCCGCGATCCCGACCAACGTCCATTTGCCGGGATTTGATATCAACGGCTACACCACGACCAAAGCCGTGGATCCACCCGCCGGCACCGTGTCGCGGCAGTCAGTCCTGATCGCGTGGACGGATACAAACACGGACAACGCCACGTTCGAAGGCACGGCTCGCGAGCTTCTGCGAGTCGGGTTCAACAGCGACATCCACCCGATGGGGGATTTGGCCTTCAATCCACTGGCGCATCCCGGAGACGTTGACAGAGGAAACCTCTACATCTGCAATGGCGATGGCGCCGCCGGGGAGACAGCCGGCGCCCAACATCCCACTCCGCAACGGCTCGATGCGCTGCAAGGCAAAATCCTGCGGATCATTCCCAACACCAATGCGAGCCCGGCGAACGAACTCAGTGCCAATGGTCGTTATCGAATTCCAACTACCGGGTCGGACCCAAACCCATTCGTTTCGTTAAGCCTTCCCGGCTTGAAAAAGGAGATTTACGCGTACGGTTTCCGCAACCCGCACCGGATGAGCTGGGACACGGTTTCCGGCAATCTGATCGTTGATGACATCGTGGGAAGAGGTGAACATGATTCATAAAGGAGCCAACTATGGCTACGCCGAACGGGAAGGGATTGAGCAGCTTTTCGTCAGTGGCAACGCGACCATAAACGGCAAGACCGGAAGCCAGCTCGCCATGCCGTTCCCCACCAATTCGGACTCGCTGACCGTCACCGGCACCGTCGGTTCGGTCACGCCGGTCTATCCCGTCGCGACGTACAGTCATTGGGATGGCGACGCCATCAGCAGCGGCTTCGTTTATCGCGGCTGGCGGATGCCTCAACTCCACGGCAAATACATTTTCGGCGACATACCAAACGGCCGGCTGTTTTACTGTGAACTGGCCGATATGATCGCCAACGATGACGGGAATCGCACTTCACTCGCTGCCATTCATGAGTTGCAAGTGGTATTTGACAGCCCTTACGACAGTCCCGACCAGGGTCGAGTCAAACGCCGGTTGTTTGACATTGTCGCGGAAGAGTATCACCACAAAGGCGGCACCGCCTCGGCACTGCCGGGTGGCGCGAATACAACCGACGGCAATGACCCGGACGGTGTTCCTTACGGCCGCGGTCGGGCGGATATCCGGCTGGCGGTGGACCGTGAAGGCGAAATCTACCTCCTGAGCAAGAGCGACGGCATGGTTCGACTCCTGGTCTCGCTAGTGCTGCCCGATTTCCAGGGCATTTCAGTCTCGAACAGGGCGGTAAGCATAACGTGGAGCGCCATCCCCGGGCTGAAATATCGTTTGGAGCATAAACAGAGTCTCGACCAAACAAACTGGAGCGACATCCTGCCGGACGTAACGGCGCGTGCGCCGAGTGTCGATACGACATTCGCGCCGGATTCCTCGACGCAACATTTCTTTCGCGTCGTGCTCGTGCCTTGACCCTGGCTCAGGTGCAAGCTCCAATGTTCGTGCGAAAGCACCCCGCGATGAGTCTCCTCCATACCGTGGGGCGTCGTCGGCAATCTGCTGCGGGATTCTCCTCGTTCAGCGCCGCTTGCTTGGCCTCACCTAGCGCGCTGGCAGTTTCACATTGCCGTTCGGGACGAATCCTTGATGCCAAATCTGAATCCAGAGCTCCTTCAGCTTGACTCTGGCGATATGTGCGTCGGCGTAGCCAATGTCGATGGCTTTCTGATGCCGATCCACAAAGAAGCGTTGCATGCCGTTGTCGGTATACTTCCCGGAGTAGTCGGGCGGAGGAGCGTCATTCGCCTCCGGCCAGGCATCGACCCAGTTGCCGTCCCCGAATAAGGGGACGTCGGAGCCGGCTTTGGAGTACAATTGGAAGTACCTGCCCCAATCCGGGTTGCCCGGCGGCGGCTCGTAATAGGAACCCTTGGGCGACTGCATCCAGGCGTTGATGCAATAGCTTCCCTCGGCGTAGCTCCTGCCGAAATCACCCCAATAAAAGCTCCAGTTCGTCAGATTGTCCCCGCGCGGATATCCGCCCCTGGCGCCGAGAGAACGCTTTCGCGTCGAGGGGCAGACAATCGTCTTCATGGCCCCTTCATAGGCCGCTTGCGGATCTTTCGCGTAACGGTTGTCCCCCAGATAGGGTGCGATGGCATGGAACCAATAAGGTTTCCCTGGACCGAGCACCGGCAGGACCTTGTCTCCATGATCATCCGAGTAAAAAATCGTGGCGAACGTGATCTGCCGCAGATTGGACCGGCACGCGACGCCTCTGGCCTGCGCCTTGGCCCGGCCCAAGGCCGGAAGCAGCAGGCCGGCCAGAATTGCGATGATGGCAATGACGACGAGCAATTCGATGAGCGTAAAAGCTCCTTTCGATCGCAACGGCATTTTCATGGCTGGAGAAAAGCATAGACCAAAAGCGGTCGAGCAGCAACGGCGAAAGAGATTGAATTTTGAACTGTCTGAGTTCGGAGTTCGCGCTTCGGATTTCCAACGCTTCTCCTTGCGCAGCGGCACGGTTGGCACCACATCGACGACGACACGGGCGTGATGAAGATCGTGACCCGTTTTGTGCTTTGCTCGTCCTGTGTTGCTCCTCCTTTTGGTGTCTTTGTGACCGCTGACAGCCTGAGAATGGCAAGCAGGTTGCTTTTGACGGGTCGGCGTGGCCACGAAAACAACCAACGTGCAGCGCCACACAGAAAACTTATGAAAGCTATGTTGTTGATCAAGATATTGTTCGTCGCCGCAATCTTCATGCTCTTGGTGTTGATGGGCTTACACAATCGCGCGCAGGTTGATTTCAATCTCCCGCCCGTGTTGACGTCCCAGGTGCAGGAACCTGCTGCCCTCATGTATTTTGCGTTTTTTGCGGTGGGGCTGATAACCGGCACAGTTCTGAGCATGGGCGGACACAGGGAAACGAATAAGTCCAAGAAGCCGGCCTGAGTGTCTGTCTTGGATTCTTCCACTCCCGTCCAGAAACTCGCCTGAGTTCGCCGCGCATCGTTGGTTCGGTTCTTGATCCTGGCTACGGTCCGATTTCTGGCCGTCGAGCGCAGAATGCAGGACGTGGAACACGCCCGTCTTCGTGCTAATCCCCTCTTACTGGCGTTTATGAATAATCAAGCAAAACTGTCGGAGAAGCGGTTTCACCTCAAGTTAACGCAGCGTTCCTTGCCGCTTCCGCCGGCGTGGGTCGGCATGTTCATTCTGCTGGCCATCAGCGGCGTTGCCAGGAGCAGCGAATCGCAAACGGTAAATAAACCTCTTGCGGCGGACGCTGGCCAGAATTCGCCGGCAGAGGACCGGCCTCACTCCGCCGCTGCCTCAAAACCCTCCAGCACCGACTCACAGACAACCACCGCGCATGCACAAAGTCTGGCCGGGCGCGCCGCCGAGGATGTCGAAGCAACCTTGGGCAAACCCACCGGCAAACTCCAGACTGCCCAAGGCACCCTGTGGCTTTACGCCGAATGGAGGGTCCAATTCGACAAGCAAGGCCGCGTCCTTAAAGTGGAGAAGGATAAACCGGTACGGCTGGCCAAGCTCGATCCTCAGTTTGTCGCCACTGTCGAGGCGGCGGATAAAGCCGCGGCGGAAAGAGCCGCCGAGGCCGACGCCGCTCGAGCCAAAGCGGGCGCGCCTCAAATTGAGAAAATAAGCATCCTCTCGAATGGAGGTCAGCAGGTGGATCTGCCCTCGCTTCTGGCTGAGGGCAAGGTCACGATTGTGGATTTCTATGCGGAGTGGTGTGGGCCCTGCCGACTTAAGTTTTTTGTCGCGGGAGAGAGCTGAGATTTGGGCGGTGGTGTGGAGCCGCGACAAAAAACTGGGTTGAACTCAATTCCGCGGTGGGAGGTCGGACTTGCTTGGATTTTCCACAGCGGTTTTGTCTG
>QHOP01000474.1 GCA_003219345.1 Verrucomicrobiota bacterium | reverse complement strand
TTCCTTCGGCGAGCGCCTTCTCGCGCCGTTCCCATTCCATCTCGCCCGGCAGATAAATCCGCTCCGTGCCGTCGGCCTTTTCGGACGCGCGAATCTCGCGAATCGTCTGGTCCATCCGTTCCTTGAACAGTTCGACCGGCATGAAGGATGCGATGTTGATGGCGATGAACGCCGCGCCGTGGCCGGTTGGTTTCGACGGGTCGGAAAAGCTCCAGCTCAACACCTGCCAGCGTATCGCTGCGCCCGTCAGAATGGCGGAGAGCGCTTCGATCATGAACGCAATGCCGTATCCTTTGTAGCCCCCGAGTGGTGTCAGCGATGCCGCGTGCGAAAAGAGGGTCGGATCGGTCGTGGGCTTTGCGTTGGCGTCCAGCAGCCACTGTCCGGGAATGGTTTTGCCGAGCGCGGCGGCGGCGAAAACTTTTCCGCCCGCCACGGTGCTCGTCGCCATATCGAGGAGAATCGGTTTCTCATTTCCCGCGGGTGCGGCGAAGCCGAATGGATTGCTGCCCATGACGGAGCCGCGCGCGCCCGGCGCGTTGACGGTCGGAATGTCATTGGCCATCGAAAAGCCAATCATGTTCTTCTCAATGGCCATCGCTGCGTAATAACCCGCCGCGCCGTAGTGACAATTGTTGCGCAAGCCGACCAAGGCGATGCCGGCGGTCTCGGCCTTGGCCATCGCGGTGTTCATCGCGAACACGGAGGAAACCATGCCCAGCGAGGAATCGCCGTCCACCATCGCCCAGGCGGGGCCTTCCGACGCAACCTTCGGCACGCCTTTTTTTTTCAGCCCGCCGCCGCGGAGCCGCCGGATATAGGCGCGCAAGGCTTTTGTGCCGTGCGTGAACGTGCCCCAGGTATCGGTGGTGACCAGCACGTCGGCCGTCGTGCGCGCATCCGTTTGATCGACGCCGACTTTGGTCAACGCTTCGACACAAAAGGCGTGGAGGCTTTCCGGGGAGGTTCTCATGAGAGATTCAATTGATTGCCGCGCAATTTGAACCATTGGCCGCCTGGAGAGTCAATGAATCGGTGCAAGGTGGGCGGCACGCGTGTTTGTTTGGCCGCTGGCGACGGCCTGTCCTGGGGTGTGCCGGCCTGCGGCAGCGCGCATAATTCCATTGAAAATCCGGCCGTTTACCCTGAATAATGTTCCAATGACGAAAGGCATGAAAATGAAACGACCAATGGCTGTGTTTTTGGCAATCGTGGCGCTGGCGGGTCCGGTCCGAGCCGAAGACAAAGCAGAACTAAAGGATAACCGGACAAAATTCAGCTACGCGATCGGCTTGAACATGGGAAGTCAGTTGAAACGCCAGAAGATCGACCCGGACATAGACCTGATTTTGAAGGGCATCAAGGACGGCATAGCCGGTCATCCGCAATTCACGGACCAGGAAATACGCGAAGTCTTCACCACCTTTCAAGCGGAACATCAGAAGCAAATGGCTGAACAAAACAAACAGGCAGGCGACAAGTTCCTGGCCGAAAACAAAAGCAGGGAAGGAGTCAAGACGCTGGAGGTGGCCCTCTCGGACGGCAAGAAATCCGAGATGCAATACAAAATACTCGCGGATGGCAAAGGCGAATCTCCGAAATCGAATGACGTCGTGACGGTCAACTACCGCGGCACGTTGATCGACGGCACTGAATTTGACAGTTCCTATAAGCGCAACCAGCCTTACACGACGCCGGCCAACCATGTCGTCCGAGGCTGGACCGAGGCTTTGCAACAGATGAAACCCGGTGCGAAGTGGCAACTGTTCATCCCGCCCGAACTGGCCTACGGCGAGCGCGGTTTTTCCAGACAGATCGGGCCGAATGAGACGTTGATTTTCGAAGTGGAACTGGCTTCCTTTACTTCGCCCCCCAAATCCACGAATGCACCGCCGGCCGCCGCGACGCCGGCTCAACCGGTGACCAGTGACATTATCAAGGTGCCGTCGAAGGAAGAACTGGAAAAGGGCGCCAAAATCGAAGTCATCAAGGCCAGCGATCTCGAAAAATACCAAAAAGAGCAAAAAGAAAAACAGCAACAGACGGGGAAGAAAGAGGATAAGAAGTAAACCGGTTGCTCAAAGAAATTTCCGAAAGGAAACCGATGGCGGTAGCGATTTCTTGACGCGGCTGATTCGGTCCGTGTCGGGGCTGAAACAGCCGCTGTGTTCATTTGCCTGCGACCGTCACCTTTCCGGGCGTTTTGCGCACGTGAAGCAAAACGGGCAACGAAGTTTGGCGACCGGCCTGGTTCTCGACCGCGTAGCAAAGCCGGTCCGTCTCCGGCACCCACTTCGCAGCCGTGAAGGATATCTGGCGTTCGCTTTCTCCTTTCGGGATCAGGACGCCGTTAAGGCCGATGTTATCGACAATCACGCCGTGCGGGAGGTTTTCCACGGTGAAGGTGACAAGGTCATCGTGACCGTTGTGCTGAATCTTCAGCACCGCCGGGACCGTCTGCCCCGGTGCGACGGTGATTTCCAGCGGCTTGCCGGCCTGGTGAGAAACCGGAGCCGCGGGCTGCGTTTGAGGAGCAGGCTCGAAGTAAACGAACAGCTTCGGTTTCTCGCCGAGGGCGATTTTGCCGAAGTTGTTCACTTCTTTGGTTACAACCTGGCCGGCCACCATCGCCGTGGCGATGGCTTTCGAGGAGGCGGCGCTGCGCTCATCCGGTTTGGCGGCGTCCAGCGCGGCGTTGATCGTTCCCTTGGCTTCGGTGTGGCCGGCCTGAATCACCAGCGGCGTTGAAACGGAAAAGCCGGACGGTAGATCGCTGACCTCCACTTTAATGTCACTGTCGAAGCCGTCCAAGCGTTCGGCGCTGACAGAAAACTCGCGACCACTGCCGGCGTTGACCGCCGGGCCGGCGCCGTTCAACGTCACTTTGAAATCGGGCTTCGGTTCGCGAACAATCAACCGATAGACGAAGCGTTCTCCGGAATAACCCCGCGTGTCCGTGACGCGGATCAGATACGTGCCGTCCGCCGGCGCCGTGAAGAAAAGCTTTGAGTCCGCGCCGAGTTTGCGTTCGCCATCGTCGTCGTTTGCGTAGTAGAGGGGAATCACCGGCAGCCCGTTGGAAACGAGTTCGGCGCCGGGCAGATGTGGTTCGACCACGTAAGCCGGCTCATCCAGCGCATGGGCCATCGCGCTGGTGTCGAAGTAAGCGCGGCGTTTGCCGTTCGAGGAGTAGAACAGCATGTCCGAATCCGGGCCTTGCGGCATGCGGAAGAGTCTGACCACCTCGCCGTTGAAATAGATGTATTCATTCAACTCCATCTCTTCGTAGTTGTCCAGGCGCGCGCCGTTCCCATTCGAATCGATGGAGCGGAAGTTGATGGCGGTGTTGCGCAGGGCCTGTAGCAGCAGTCGTTCAACCGGCTTGCCGTCGGCGTGCAACACCTCGATCTTCGTGTCCACCGGCGATTCGCGTTGTGCCGCCTGAGTTTCGATGATCCACGTCTGGCCGGCTTTGGCCTCGAAGCGGAACAGATCGGCGTCCGATTGCGCGCCGCTGACCCTTGAACCCGGACTTTTGCCGCGTGCGGGCGAATGATTCAGCATGACCCCCAAAGTCGGGGCAGAGGGCCGGGATGCCAGGGCGGTGTCATTCGGTCGGCCGGCGACAGACCCCTCACCCGCCCTTCGGGCACCCTCTCCCCCTCGGAGGGGGAGAGGGACGGGGTGAGGGGTTGGTTCATGGGGAGGAAAATGCCAAATGCGTCCGGCCACAGAGCCCGGCGCGACAATCCTGGTTGCCTGATCCGGCGTGTCGTTTGGTTCTGATTCAACCAGCTCCGGCCAGTCGCCAACAATCACCTTGAACACGCGTCGGTTGCGGAATCGCTCAGAGTCGAGGGGCAATTCAATTTCGTTCACGCCCTCCGCTCTGACTTTCACCTTGTGTTCCATCGGCAGATTGTAGCCGATCAGCTCCACCTCGCTTTCCGCGGAACGCGGCACGCTTAACGGGAAAAAACCGGTCACATACGGAAACGCGCCGATTGAGAGCCGGTAAAAGTGATCTGCGGACGCGCCCAGCAACATTTCGCTCACGCGCAGGCTGTAGCGGCCTTCGGCGGCAAACGTGTAGGCCAGCAAGGGGTCCGGGCTGCCGTCGAAGCCGTTGTTGCCAGCCAGCACCCTGCCGCTCGCGTCGAGCAAGGTGAGCACTCCATCGGCTTTCGAGCCAAGACTCTTCGCGGCGACATCAAACACCAGTGTCTGGCCGGCCCTCGCGTCGAAGTCGAACTGGTCCACGGCACCGCTTTTTTCATGCACGCCCCAAAAGGTGGCAGGCAACGCTTCGACAGCATGAATCCGGTTCGTGCCGGAGAGGTAAACCTGCGGCAAATCGTCCACGTGCAGTTTGATTCGGGTGCTCTCGCCGTTCGGGCTGGCCGCCGAAAGCTCGTAAGCGCCGCGGGGCAGATCATTCGGCGTCGTCACGATGACCACACTCTCATTGGGTCGAGCTTCAACATCTTTCGCCAGTTCCGCCTTGACTCTGGTGTCGTGCGATTTCACTTCGGTGACTCCGACAAGATTGGCCCCGATCAGTTTGATGCGAACCTCTTTGCCGCGCTGGATGCCGCGCGGTTCGGTTCGCGATAGTTCCGGTTTGGCCGGCGCCTTCGCTTTGCCGCTTCCTGCATCGTAGAACTCGACAGTGCCGTCGAGCCGTCCGACGACGATCGTTTTGTTGTCCAGCACGAATGCCAGCGCCGGCGACCAATCCGGCTGCTTTTCCAGCGACAGCTTTTCCTTCAGCTCGACGGCGTCCCACAGCTTGACCGTGCGATCGTCGGCGGAGGAAGCGAGCGTTTTGCCGTCGGTCGAGAAGGCGAGGTTCAGAATGGCGCCCTCGTGCGCGAAACGCGCTTCGAGGATCGGGTTGGTCGTTTCCGCCGCAGTCTCGCTGATTTGCCAGAAGCGGATTCGATTGTCCACGCCACCCGCGACCAGTCGTTGGCCGTCGGGACTGAACGCGACGGCGTATTGTTCCTTGAGCGGCTGGGCAAGCGTGTCGCGCCGTTCGCCCGTCGCGACGTCCCAGAGTTTCACCGTGCGGTCCGCGCTGGCGCTGGCGAGAATCTTGCCGTCCGGACGGAAAGACAGACCGAACACGGCGCCATTGTGGCCGGAGAGCGTTTTGAGTTCCTCGCCGGTCTCGACGTTCCACAGTTTGATCTTCTGGTCGTAACCG
>QHOP01000473.1 GCA_003219345.1 Verrucomicrobiota bacterium | reverse complement strand
ATGTCCTTTCTGGAGAGAGTGGTTAATCATCGCGTCAACGATGGCTCTTCGGTTGAAGAGCAGCTCTCTCCGGAAGGACTAGACATCAGAACCCTTGAAGACGAAACACGCCAGTCACCTATCCGCGAAGCGGATTGAGTTCAACCCGTCGCTTGAGCCAACCGTCTCGGCGCTAGTGTTTTGTTCTTTGTTCATGGTTCCTTGTGCCGAGCCGGTGGCTCAGCTCAATCGTTCGGCGTGATCGTGATCTGGGCAGTCTGCAGCGGTCCAAGACATTATGACGACATCTTTGAAAGCCTCGCGCGGCCTTACGTTGCTTGAGTTGCTATTGGTCATCGCCATCATTGCCATTCTGATCGGGTTTTATACTGGCGCGATTCAGAAAGCCTACAGCTCGAGTCGAGCGGCTGTCGTGCGGCTGTTTGAGGCTCACAATCAGAACGTCACACGCGAGGCGATCGGTGATTAATGGAGTTCTCGCGGTGAACGCCGAACCAGTCGGTCCAGCGAACCGGAGCCAGCCGTTTCGCTCAGAGACAAATCGAACGTCATCGGCGGCTGGCTCCCGTCGCTGACCTTTTTCGTTCGAGGTAACGCGTATGTCAGGCAACATTAACTGGTGGCTCATTATTATCGTTTTTGTCCTCCCGCTTAGCCTTGGAGTGGTGGCGTTTTTGACGGCATCTCGGTTTCAGCGAAAGTGGGCTCGTATTGCATTGCGCACCGTCGGTTCGATCCTGATCCTCGGCTTTCTGGCTGGGGTCGCCGAGATCGCCCCCTACTTCTGGGCATTGCACCTCGAGTCCAAGTGGTCTGCGGCCAAGCCCACCACCCAAGCCCAGTTAGAGGCATGCCTTTCACTTTACACGCAACGGAACATTCAGCCTTCGCAATCGGATTGGGGCCACAGCTACCAGTTGGGGCCGGGGGAGCGCATGACGCAATACCGGCTGCTCTACAGGGCGCCCCTCGACGTTGTTTACGGCAGCAACGACACGATTGTGGTCATATACACCTCGTATGAGTAGAACCTCGAACAAGGCGCTGGACCGAATGACGAGGAGCGCGATCACGCTTTGGTTCCAAGTCGAGCGTCGCTGGCGCGCTCCTCGTCATCGGTCAGCTTGGCGTTCGGCGTACTTGACTTCAACAACCTTGATCGACAAAAGGAAGACATGAGAACGAAGAACTTCGCCGGATCAATTCTGACACTATTCTTGTTCGGTTGCGCTGCTCCAAGAGAGGTGCTTTACGACACGACAAAACGCGAGCCGACAACAACTGTAGAAGTCTTTCGAGAAGGAAACAAACCGGCAAAGCAGTACAAGGAACTTGGGGAGATCGCCTACGAGGATTTTGGCGGCGAGGAGCCGAAGGTCTTGCGGGAGATGATTGCGCGAGCGAAGCGGCTTGGGGCGGATGGCATCATCATGCAGCCCCGACAGGACACAGGCTACCACTTCAATCTATTCGGTCGGTCGGGGAACAAATACATGTACAAGAGTATCGCATTGTTTACCCGTGATACCGGCCAGTCCGCCGAACCAATCGGTGGAGCGAACGGGGATGAGCCGTTCAGGTCAGTTTCAACTTCAACGTCAGTGTCGGCTCATCCCCGTCGCTCACCTCTGACGTTGGACGAATGAGTGATTGCGCCGTCTTATGAAGATTTCGCGTCGCCGATTCGGTTGGGCTGTTGCCAGTCTTGGGCTAACGATAGCTGCCATTCTCTGGTATTCAGGGTCCCGAAATCCGTCACCGCTGTCCGTGGGCGTGAGGCTGAGCGCGGTGGAGCATACTGTGGACGGCACTGGCACCGTCAATTGCACCGTTCATGTGACGAATGTGATTGAACGGCGGATCGTAATTCAGGCAGAGCTGGAGCGGCCGGTGAACGGCCAGTGGCAGATTATCCCCTGCCGTCAGCCTGGCCCAATGTATGTCAGTGCTCTATGGGTGCTGGATCCCGGCGAGGTGAAAACAGTAGTTTTGCCGACACCTCTGGATCGTGGAAGCAATGTAGCCTATCGAATCAGGGTGAATTACTGGCTTCGCGAGCAAGCCCTGAGAGTCTGTTGTGAGACGCTACGGGAGAAGCTGCGGATTGTGCGGGATGTGGGATCAGCTTTGCTACGACCCAAGGCACCGCGCCCCAGATTTAGCGTCAGCAGCTCCGGATATGCCGTCATTGGAGGGCGGGGCGGTACGCCGATTGATCGGTTGGCCACCCGCTGCGCCTACACAGAGGAGTGGAACAGCGTCCAACAAATAGATGCACCGAACCCCGCGCCCGCGCCCCGGTTTCAATTCGAAATGGACTGGCGCGGGGTCGGTGATCCTTAGCGTTAGGCGCCATTCGCGCATCACCATGAGTAACGCCCACGATACAGTCCGAAAGAAGGTCGAGGCCATTTTCAGAGAGTTGGCCGGTGAGCGCATCGCTCGGCTTGGTGAGCCAGGCGCGCAGGCGACGCGTGACACACTGGCGAGCGCGTTGTCGGCAGACTACGCGCTCGACACCGCACGCGATATTGCGTTCCATCTGGTGGACTGGCACACCGACGCGGCGTTTATGATGGCGGTGCATTTATTTCCAGAGCGATTCACACCAGAGGAACTTGTGACCGGCGCGGACATGCTCCTCATCCACGCTCCCAATCATCTCGCGGCTGCTGCGAAGCTTGCGGGCCATCCGATTCAAGATGTCTTTGAGATAGGAGTTCTTGATGACACCGACCATGACGCCTAACCATGCGCTGCAGCGCCCCGCTGGGCAGTCGGACGAACACACAGGTCAACTGACGCTACAAGTCATCCAGACGCCCGCCAATTCGCTCAGCAGCCATAAGGTCTAGGGCACATTGGAGCGTTATGGAGGAATCGAGCGATGACAATCGGGAAAGCTGGATGACTCGGTTTCTCTGGATTCTCGCTTGGGCATTCGCTATCTACATCCTGTTCTTTGAGCTGATTGTTTTAGATGAGTGCTGGCTTAAAACATTTTTCATTACGAAACACGCCACGCCGTGGGCTGAGGATGCTCTCAGAACCATCTATGCTCCGTTATTGTCGGTTCTCTGCATGACCTCGCACACCGTTACACCTGCACCATGAACATCTGGCCTAACAAAATCACTGGAGCGAACGCGGGCGTGTCGCGTCAGTTGACAATCCCGCTCTTTCTCGCGGGGGGTCTTACCGCGACCAACGTCGCGGATGCCGTTGCCGTGGTGCAGCCGTTTGGTCTCGACTTGTGCAGCGGCGTCCGCACGAACGACAATCTTGACATCGTTAAGCTCAGGGCCTTCTTTGCTGCCATCCCGAATGAAGCCGCCTAACCATCTCCGGTGGCTCAGCTTCACGTTCGGTGTCAGGACTTCATCCCACATGCATTTATGCAGGAGCATCTCATGTGTGAGGAACCAGTGGCGCTGGATCGTCGCCGGGTTGCTGACTTTCACGGCAGGCCTCGCAGCGCTGGTGCTGTGGTTCGGCAACGTCCTACCGGTGAGCCGTGATTCGCTGTTTCGCGGCAAGCCCGAGAGCGAATGGATCAAGAATCTAAGATACGGGGACGACCAACAGGTCAAGGAATGGCAGGCTTACGGTGAAGAAGGTGTCCAAGTTTTGATTCGCGGGTTGGAACGGGCGAACCATTCTGGAGAGCGAGCGTACCGCAGAGTTAATGTGCGACTACTTACTTTCCTGAGGCAATGGCTGCCCGCACCAAAGCCCGATTCGACCCGGAGCACTCGGGAGTGTTTGGTTTCACTGCTTTCGAGTCTTGGGAGCGATGCCAAGAGTGCGACACAGGTCTTGATTCGGACGGCCAGAAATGACGAAGCGGATAGCGTGCGGCAAATCGCCATCGGGTATTTCATTTGGAGTCGAGGCCTTCTGGATCAGCTTCCCGCGTCTGAGAAGAAGGCATTGATGCCTGCCTTGATTCGCGCGATCCAGGATGCTGGGAATTGGGGGCTGAGGGAGAATGCCGCAATTGCATTAAAGTATTTTCCCGAACATCGAGACGTGGTCGCTCCCGTTCTCGTGAAAGCGCTTCAAGACTCCGAAACCAAGGTGTGTCTGAGCGCAGCCGAAGCTCTGAATCGCGTTGCTCCGGATGCCGCGAAGAAGGCTGGCGCGACATCGATGCTGATTGCCATCACGAAGAATCCGGACGATCAACTCGCTTCGAAGGCCGTCGCAGCGTTGGGGCATCCCGGAAGCCAGCCGGATTTGGCGGTGCCCGCCCTCGTCGAATGTCTTCAAAGCACAAACACTCTGATCGCTTGTGAGGCGGTATGGGCACTGGAATGGGCCGGCAAAGAGTTTCAGACTTATTTTGACACGGTCATTCCGGCGCTCAGGAGCGCGACCGAACGCAAAGACAACGTTGGCGGGTATGCCCGGGTTGCGTTGGCGAAGTGGAAATCCAAGTCCGATGCCAAACCAGGAGCAAAGTAGCGAAGTGCATCGGTCCTCACCCTTGATACTTTTTTAGGGAATGGAATGGGGATCGTGGGCTTTCCGCACAGTGGCGAGGCGAACCAGGCGGTTCAGCGAACCGGAGCCAGCCGTCTCGCTCAGAGTGAAATCAAAACGTCAGGGACGGCTGGCTCCCGTCGCTGACCTTCTGCGTTAGCCGTCTTGAAACGTGAGTAATGCCTCACAGCGTTGTCCACTCGCTTGTATGAAGAATAAATTAGCCCATACACTGGTTCTGACTGGCTTTGGCGTGGCGTGCAGTTTGGTCTGGCTGCTGATGAAGCTTCCGCTGCTTCTTGGCCCAGGACATACCTTGCCGGGATTGACGCAGATCTGTGTCAGTCTGCGACCGCTCATGGTTGTGTTGCCCATCGTGGCAGCGGCTTACTGTGTTTGGATTTGGTTTCGCAAGACGGACAGGTTGCCGTCGTGGATCAGTTTCTTTGCAGTTCTGATGGGAGTCTTAGTGTTGGTGGCGCTTCCGGCGGTGATCGCAGTTTATCTGCCGTTGTATGATTCACTCAATCATCTGACGAGCAAGTGACGGCTAACGACTTAACGACTTAAGTTTTTTGTCGCGGGAGAGAGCTGAGATTTGGGCGGTGGTGTGGAGCCGCGACAAAAAACTGGGTTGAACTCAATTCCGCGGTGGGAGGTCGGACTTG
>QHOP01000472.1 GCA_003219345.1 Verrucomicrobiota bacterium | reverse complement strand
CGGCGGACCGGCGAAGGAATCGACTCTCTCGGGACCGAAAGGCATCAGCATCGCGCCGGATGGCAACGTTTATTTTGCTGACACCGAAAGCCACACTATCCGCATGATCGACGTTCGGAAAGGCACTGTTGAGCTGCTCGTGGGGACAGGAGAACGCGGTGACGGTCCGGACGGCGAACCGCTCAAATGCAAACTGGCCCGGCCGCACGGAATTTTTGTGGACTCCGACGGTGTGATTTATGTGGGGGACAGCGAGAATCACCGCGTACGAGTGGCTCGCCGGGCGAGATGAAGGAGGTTTATCGGAGTGGAAACATGGTCGGAATCAGCTTCGGAGCGCGATGGGACTGTCCCGGGTTCGTTTGGAAAGGTGGCGGGACGTTCAAAGCAAACAGGCAGCCTGCTGGGAATCACGTTCGCTTTTGTTTACTCGATTGCCTTTTGCATCCGCGCCTGCAGGGCGGTGGTGATGCGGTCGTCCGTCTCCTGCAGATGCGCGTTGGAAATGGGGTCGGTGACTTTCGCCGCGTTCAACACGTCGTGAATCTTGGCCTGAATGGCCGTCAGGCTCGCGCGCGCGAGCGTGGTGGCGTCTTCCGGCGCCGTGGTTCCGGCGGAGCGCAGGAGGAGCCGGACGAGTTGCTTCAGGTGCTCACGTTGGAGGTTGCGGCGGAGGCTTGAGATTTTGGCGGCGCTGCTATCCAGCTCCGACCAGATCGCGTTGTCCAACCCACTGAACAGGTCGGCCATGGTGAACGGTTTTTCATCCGGCGCAAACCGAAGCTCATTGTCCTGAATCCGGGACAGGGTCACGGGATTGAACAGTCGATTGAGTGCGGCGCGTTGCAGGTTGAGCACCGAATCGTGCCACGGATAATCAATGCGCTGCGTGTTGCGCAAACCGCCAATGCCGTCCAGGGTCGGCAGCCGCTCGATCGCCAGCTTGTTCAGCAGCGATGGCGCCAATTGGAAGTTGTCTTCCTTGAACGCGAAATTGCGAAGCAGGTCGAGCGCCTCGCGTTGTTTGTCGGCCGGCACCGGCTCGTAAGGAACCCGGCCGTTCGGGTCGCCGACGTGGTCGCGATGATGATAAACGCCGGCGATGAATTTGGAGGACGTGAGCAGACCGTTGTAGTATTCGTTCAACCCGCGGCTGAGCGCGCGACGGAGGACTTGATAGCCTTCACCAGGTTTGGCAAGTCTGGATTCCATCGAGGTCCAAAGCTCGCTCACGATTTCAAAGCGCCTGCGGAAGTAGGCGAGCGGATCGGACGAGGCGTCGAATTGATTGTCCAGCGGGTCGATAGCGTTCGGCGAAAAAGTTCCAAGCGTGTCTTCGTCCGTGGCATAAGGCAGCATCGGGTCAGCGGCACGCGAAGCGATTTTCGCCAGATCAGCCTTTTCATCCCCCTCAAACGGTTTGTATGCGTATTCGATGGCCCAGTAGTCGTAAGGCCCAAGCGTCACCGGAACAAAGTCGCCCTGCCGCTCGCCTTTCGCAGCGATGATGATGGGATTGTAGTCCATAACTGAAGCGGACTGGCCAATGCTTTCGGTCTTGGAAACGTCGTTCAATTCCTCCGGTTTCAAGATGGTGCTGGCGCGAAAGTTATGGCGCAGACCGAGCGTGTGCCCAACTTCGTGGGCGGTGACCTCGACGATGAACTGGCGCATCAACTTTTCTTCCACCGCCGGCGATAATGCGCCGCGGGCCTCGAGCACGCTGATGCCGAAAGCGGCCTGTTGCGCGAGGCCGTCGGCGTAATCGCAATAACCGCCGCCATCGTGGCTCCACCACGAAGGCAGGCTGGAGCGGGGCTGCGGCGACGGTGGCGGAATCACAGGCGCGACGAACTCTTCGCCGGAACGGCGCACGGAGCGAATGATGCCTTCGCTGAACCCGATGTCGGCGTCGTAAATCTGACCGGTGAAGGGATTGGCGCGCGACGGGCCGATGGCGAAGGTGGCATCCACGCCGGCGAACCAGCGGATCGTGTTGTAACGCGTGTCGGCCGGGTCCCAGTCGGCCTCGTCCGGCATCTGCTTCACGACGATGGCGTCTTTGAACCCGATTTTTTCGAACGCCTTGTTCCAGAGCAGCACGCCCGTCCTCATCCATTCGCGGTATTCGATGGGGATCGTGTTTTCGAGCCAGAAAACAACGGGTTGCTTCGGGGGTGACAGTTTTGCCGCCGGGTCGGCTTTCTCCAACTGCCAGCGATGGAGGTAACGCACATACGGCGAGCTGGGATGGTCCGAGGTGAAATCCTCCTGCACGTTCAGAAAGAATCCGACCCGGTCATCTGCGGTGCGCGGTTTGTAGCCCGTTTCTTTCAACGAGGAAAATTCATATTTCACAATCATGGGAACGCTGCGCTCGTCCGGCAGCGTGGCGGACTGGGTTTTGGGATTGGCCGTTGTGTAATGGAGCCACAATTCCAGCAGCACGTTTTCCGGGAAAGTTTTTACCGACGCGACGCTGCTGTTGTTCTTGTCGAAGCTGTACTCGCTCGGCTTGTAGATTTCCTTCAAGGCGTTCGCGAATCCGGGCAGGTCGCCCACCAGCAGGTCCGAGACGTCAAGCAGCAGGCTTTTCCGTTCCAGGTGCGGTTTGGCTTTGACTTTAGCCGACGCCAGGATGCCGTTTGGGAACGACCGAGCGGTGGCCCGCGCCGCCGGCGTCCCACTCGCCGCGGTAAAAGTCGGATTCTGGATAATCCACTGGACGTTCTTGCCAACCTTGCGGAAGGAAAATGGAAAACTGCCGCCCATTTGCGCCGCGTAAAAGCCGCGCTCGCCCACCGACTGGTCCACTGTGGCGGCGAAGAGAAACGTTTTGTCGAGTTGCTCCGGCAGAATTTCCATCAAAATGCGGTTGTCCTCCGCCTTGCGATAGAAGGTGAACAGACCCTTCAAGACTTCCATTTCTTTGACGACCTCATCGAAGGGCTTTTCCTCGTCACCCTTTGGTGTTTCGGTTTTCTTTTCCTCCTGCTGGGGAGCGGGTTTGGACCGCGGCTTTGATTTGAGCCGCTCGGCCCCTTTTTCAGCCTTCATTCCAATCGGCACGGCAAAGTGCGCCATCAACAGCAAGGCCAGCATTTTCAGCCTGATCGTTCGGTTCATGGGGTTGCAAAAGGATTTTGAAGACATGTTGTTCATCGGTCCCGAAGCGCGGGCAGATTTATGAATTGCCAGAAACGCAACTCATCCGTTCACACCGGGAAAACATCGGCAGTGTACTGTCGAGCCGCCGCTTTGTCCACAACTTTGGGTTGCCCAGCCGCCGCGGGGAATGAAAATCAACTGTTCCTTCTCCCTGAGGGAGAGGGCCAGGCTGAGGGGGGAACACGACGGAGGCCGGCGCCAGGTTGCGCGCACGTCAGGAGATTATGTCCGTGATGACTTCGCCGCCGTTGATCGTCGGGCGTTCGTCGCGGCCGTTGTGCAGGAAAGTCAACTTTTGGTGCTCCATGCCCAGCAGGCGCAGAATCGTCGCGTGGATGTCGTGGACGTGCGCATTGCCTTCCACCGCCCGCAAACCGATTTCATCTGTTGCGCCGTAGGCTGTGCCGGCTTTGACCCCTCCGCCCGCCATCCACATCGTGAAACCCCACGGATTATGGTCGCGGCCTTTGCCCTTTTCGTTGAACGGCGTCCGGCCAAACTCGCCGGCCCAGACTACAAGCGTGTCGTCGAGCAGGCCGCGCGCTTTCAAATCGGTCAACAGTCCAGCGATCGGTTTGTCTGAGGCTTTGCAATGCTTGGAATGGTTTTCTTCGAGATCGACGTGAGCGTCCCAGCCGCTGTTGCTGCCGCAGTAAAGCTGCACGAACCGCACGCCGCGCTCGACCAGCCGCCGCGCGAGCAGACAAAGCGTGCCGAACCGGCGCGTCGGCTCTTCGTCCATGCCATAGAGTTTTTTCGTCAACTCGGATTCCCCCGATAAATCCACCGCGTGTGGCGCGGCGGCCTGCATCCGGTAGGCCAGCTCGTAGGAATTGAGCCGGGCGGCCAGTTCGGTGTCCTCCGGTTTGTCGGCGGCGAAATGGCGATTCAGCTCGGCGAGCAGATCCAACTTGCTGCGCTGTTGCTTTTCGCCAACAGACCCCGGCGGACTGAGGTGAAAAATGGGAGGGCCGTCAGTCCGGAATTGCGTTCCTTCAAATGTCGCCGGCAGAAAGCCGGCGCTCCAGTTTTTTGGACCGCCGACCGGTTCCGCGCCGTCGGCCATCACGACGAAGGTGGGCAGGTTTTCGTTCGCGGTGCCGAGGCCGTAGGTGGTCCACGAACCCAGCGACGGCCGGCCCGCGAGAATGTCGCCGGTGTTCATCTGGCAGACCGAGCCGACGTGATTGAGTCCGTCGGCCCAGCACGAACGGATCACGGCCATCTCGTCCGTGTGTTGAGCAATGTTCGGGAGCCAGTCGGACACCCAGATGCCGCATTCGCCGTGTTGCTTGAACGAGCGCTTGCTCGGCATCAACGAATTGTTCGCCGTGCCCATGGCGGTGATGACCTTGCCAAACGACTCCGGCATCGGCTGGCCAGCGAGTTTTTCGAGCGCCGGCTTCGGGTCGAACAGGTCGAGATGGCTCGGTCCGCCTTCCATGAACAGCCAGATCACCGACTTGGCGCGCGCTGGCAAATGCGGCGGCCGCGGCGCAAGCGGATTCAATGGATCGATATTCATGTTCGCCGCGCGCGCCAGAAGGCCGTCCAGACCGAGCAGGTAACCGAACGCCAGGCCACCGAACCCGCAGCCGCATTTGGTCAGAAAGTCACGGCGCGAAGTGGCGGGAAGGATGTGAGGTTGTTTTTGCGTCATTGGCGAAAGATTTCTTTCAGCGAAATCCTGAGTCCTGGAAGCAAGGCGGATTCGATTTCCTTCTCTTCACCGAGCGTGGCTGCGGGGACGTCGGCGGATTCTGTCAGGTGATAAAGCTGAATTTCGCGAAGCGTGGGGTCAATGATACACAGTTCTTTTACGCCCGTTCGCGCGTAAACCTCGCGCTTGACACCCTTGTCAAAGCGCGCCGTTTTCGGCGAGAGAATTTCCACAACGAGGTCTGGCGCGCCTTCAGCGCCCTGCGCAGAAAGGATTGATTTCCTGGAGTTGGAAACAAAATACAAATCCGGCTGATAGACGTTGAGGTCCGTCAAATGGACGTCTGACGGAGCGATCGCGACTTTGCCGACGGGATTTTTCTCCAGATAATTTCCGATGATCCGGGCGAGGTTGAGCAGGATGTCTTGATGGAAGAGGTCAGGCGACGGGGCTGTCTTCAGCATGTTCTCAGGCTAGCGGCGGCAGCGGCGAGTGTCAAACCCGGCTTCCGTTCGGTAGTGTCCTGATTTGCGTGTAGTGTCGGCGTTGTGCGCCGATTCATCGAGCCATAGGCTCGACGCTACATGAAATCGGGACACTGCCTTCAGTTCAGATACACAAACTCATTCGCATTGATCAGCATGTGGCAGAAGTCCACCAGGGTCGCGGCTTCGACCTTGTCCGCGCGCTCCGGCAATTCGGGGGGCAATGCCAGTGCTTCGCCCGCCGCGGCGCGTTCGCCGACAATCGCGCGGTGACGATCGAAGAATTTCTTCACCGTCTCCTTTTCAGCATTGTCCGGTTGACGCGAGAATGCGAGGTGGTAAGCGACGTCGATCTGCTTGTCCAGGTCGTCGCCGACCGACTTGATGACGCGGCCCGCAAAGCTCTCCGCCCATTGCAAAGTCAGTTCGCTGTTGAGGAGATTGAGCGCCTGGAGCGGCGTGGTGGTGACGTTGCGGCGCGGACAACTCTCGTGCGTATCGGGCATGTCGAAACTTTCAAACAACGGATACCTGGTGTTGCGTTTGACGAACACGTAAATGCTTCGTCGGTTGCGCTCCGTTTCCTCCCGGGTGAGTTTCCAGCCGCTGTAAGTCGGCGACATGCCGGGCGGCAACTCGGGGAAAATGCTTGGACCGCCCATGTTCAGATTCAACAGACCGGACACGGCGAGCGCCGCGTCACGAATTTCCTCGCCTTCAAGCCGTTGGCGTGGGAAACGCCAGAGTAATTTGTCGTCCGGGTCAATCTTCGCCGCGAGTTGGTCCAGGCGCGACGATTGCCGG
>QHOP01000471.1 GCA_003219345.1 Verrucomicrobiota bacterium | reverse complement strand
GAATGACCGAATCGTAACCTTCCGATGCTTGGCTACAAGGAGAAAATCCCTGGAATCGCTTCGCACAGCAATCGGCAGCGTTTGGGCCGCCGCGAGCCCGTCGTACCGCCTTGCGTGTGGCGTGACGTGCATCGTATGATCGCCGAGTGCCACGAGGTTCTATTATCTTCGCTCCGTTGAAGCTTTGAATGATGAGCGACCATGACAACGAGTCAGCGACCGTGAAACCGAAGCCGCCTTCAGGGCGCGGCAAGTTTCCCGCGGGGCTGCATGTGTTGCTCGCGCGAGGCGCGAAAGTTGGGCTGGTGATTCGGCGTGGGCGGTCAAAATCCGTCTGCACGGTGTTGTGGAATCGGGAGCGCGACACGTTCAAGCTCGGACAATGGATGCGTGGCCGGATTTACGAACGCCGGTGTGATTTGTCCCCGAACGGTACGCGCTTCATTTACTTTGCGATGAACGGTCGCTGGCAATCCGAGACCAAAGGGTCGTGGACGGCGATCTCGCGCGTACCGTTTTTGAAAGCGATGAGCTTGTTCGCCAAAGGCGATTGCTGGCATGGCGGCGGATTGTTCCTTTCGGACAGGGAATTCTGGCTCAACGACGGTTACGGGCATACGGAGTTGAAGGCAGCGAACGACGTGCGCCGGAATGTCGATGGCCATCCGCCGGACTATTTTGGCGGGGAGTGTCTGACTGTCTATTACAACCGATTGCAACGCGATGGCTGGGTGATGGGCAAAGACGAATATCAGGGCGCGGTGTCGTTTGAGAAGAAGCAGTCCAAGTCGTGGCTGCTGCGGAAGTTGGCGTTCGCCGAAATAGGCGCTCCACCGGGACGCGGCTGTTATTGGGATGCGCACGAGTTGCGGCACGAATCCACGGACACCGTTCAGGCGTTTCCCGAATGGGAGTGGGCGGACTTTGTGGATGGTCGCCTGGTCTGGACGTCTGAAGGCCAGCTTCGAGCCGCGCGCCTGGGCAGAGGAAAGCTTTTAGGCGAAAAGGTGCTTCATGACTTCAACGATATGAAGTGCGAGTCGATTGCAGCGCCGTATTAGCCGCAGACATGAACACTAAAGATTTTCTCCGTCTCGGCGTGCCGCTGGGTGAAGCCACGCGGCGCGCGACGGATTTTGTTTCCAAGTTCATCCTCGGCGGCGGCGATAAATCGCGGCTGCGCGAGGAGGTGATGGCCATTGTCGCCAATCCGGCGGCGTTCGTGGACGACCTGTTGCGCGGCGAGTTTGCGAAAGCGTTGCTCAAGTCTTCGCCTCCGCCGCGCGCTAAACCGGTGAAGTATCGGCAGTGGGGCGAAGGTCTCGAACACGACGCGGTGATGCAGATGGAGAAGGCGTGTCTGTTGCCGGTGTCGGTGGCGGGCGCGCTCATGCCGGATGCGCACGTCGGCTACGGCCTGCCCATCGGCGGCGTGCTGGCGACGGAGAACGCGGTGATTCCTTACGCCGTCGGCGTGGACATCGCCTGCCGCATGAAGATGACGGTGCTGGACATTCCGGTGCGCGACCTGGAGCGAAAGCAGGACCGGCTCACGCACGCCATCGAGGCGGAGACGCGCTTCGGCGTGGGCGCAAACTTCAAGCATCGCCGCGAGCACAAGGTGATGGACGCGGATTGGTCCGTCAGCGGGGTGACAAAACAGAACAAAGACCGCGCGTGGTCCCAACTGGGCACGAGCGGCAGCGGAAATCATTTCGTCGAGTTCGGTCTCTTCACGGCGCACTCGAAGATCGATGACCTGGAGGCCGGAACATACGTCGCGTTGCTGTCGCACAGCGGCAGTCGCGGAACGGGCGCGGCGGTGTGCGATCATTACAGCAAACTGGCGTTTGGCCGATGTCGCGGCTCGCTGCCGAGTGAATTGCTCCGGCTGGCGTGGCTGCCGTTGGATTCGCAGGAAGGCCAGGAATACTGGAACGCAATGGAGTTGATGGGCCGATACGCCGCGGCGAACCACGCGTGCATTCATCGGCACATCGCGGAAAATCTCGCCGCGCGGGTGTTGCTGGATTTGGAGAACCACCACAACTTCGCGTGGAAAGAGAAACATGTCATTGATGGCGTGGAACGCGAGGTCATTGTGCATCGCAAAGGCGCAACGCCGGCAGGCCAGGGTGTATTGGGAATCATTCCCGGTTCGATGGCGTCGCCGGGATTCGTCGTGAGCGGAAAGGGAAACCCCGAGTCACTGGATTCCGCATCGCACGGCGCCGGCCGCGCGATGAGTCGAAAAGCCGCGAACGAGAAGTTCAATTGGAAAGATGTAAACCGTTTTCTCCGCGAACATGGCGTGACACTCATCAGCGCCGGCCTCGACGAAGTGCCGATGGCCTACAAAAACATCCGCGAAGTGATGGCGGCGCAGAACGATTTGGTAACCGTGCTAGGCCAGTTCGATCCAAAGCTTGTGAAGATGGCGCCCAGCGGGGAGCGTCCGGAAGACTGACCGTCGCCTCAAAGCCGTACAGCCCGCGATCTTCACGAGCATCGGTTAACCCAACCGGCAAAGTGTGTAGCATTAAGTTGAAATCCGCCGGAACCAACCAGCGCTTCGCGCCGTGTCACCACAGGCCCGTGCTGCTCCCTCTGCTCCGCGCGTGCTCGTTCCGGCTTGTGAACGGCGCAGCCCGCGCCACGCTTCCGTTGGGGCTTGGCTCGGTCGCTCCGCTACTTCCTCCGGCCCCTCCTCCCCCCTTCGGAATCGCTCCGCCTCCCGTCGCCAACTCCCAACCGAAGCAACGGGTGACCATCACCCTGACATAATCGTGTCTGGGTTCATAAAGAGGCGCTCATTCGAATAGGTATCCACTTTTCACACCACCTGATTGTCCTGAAGCGTGTCATCTGTGCCACGGAAAGGCGATAATCCGAACGAAAGAGCGTCGGCAATCCAGACGGTCTCTGTGTTTTCTATTTGCGTTCGCGTGCCCGCCATTTTCTCAACATCTCAACAAAAGACCGAACGATTGCAAGCGGCAGCCAGACATAAATGATTTCGCTCATCATCACCGCAGCACAACGTCCACTGAAAAACCCTCCGACGCCGATAGGAGAGACACTAATCGGCCGCCACGGGAGGAAATACCGCGTCGTGTCGAACGGAGAAAAGAACGCCACTCCCAATCCGCCGTCGGTCATGGCATCCAGCACGCCATGCGAAGCCGTCGCCACGAAGAACAGTCCGAGTAGCCTCCACCATTGTTCCGAACACCTCGCCACTGCCCTGAACTCCCAAAACACCACCAACAGGCTCCATAGTGCGGCAAACAACAGGGAATGGGACAGTCCGCGATGTCCGAGCAAACCGCCGTAGTTGATCCCGAAGGGGAAGCCGATCACATCGGCATCAGGCAAAACAGCGGAGCCTGCAAGCAGCGTCCAGAAACGCCAGCCGCGTTTTGTAGTGGACATGGTCTTTGTCAGCGCGACCGCAGCGAAGGCGTGAGTGAACGCAGAAGCCATTCAAATCATGGAGTCTTGTTTGGCGCGGTCATGCCACCGGTGTTGAATGTTGGTCAACCCGTGCTGTGGCCAAACAATGTCAGGCGCCGGTTGCATCGGTCGGCATGATCTCAAGCGTCAGGCAATAGTCCCGATAGCCCATCGCCCGCCAAAACGCCAAAGCCCCTTCATTCTGGACGAGCACGTCCACCGACAATCTTTTGGTCTTCGGCCATATCTCCGAGCGCAGGATGTGCAGGGCGCTTCGGCCAATTCCTTGCCTGCGCCGACGGCGGACAACAAAGAGTTGACGGAGATAAATTTCCTCCTGCTGCTCACGGTAAAGGGCATAGGCGACAACCTCGCCAGCGTCCTCAAACACAATCGCGACATATTCCTTTGCCAGCCAATCCTTCATTCGTCCTTCCAACTCAGGAACGGTCATGCGGTTGCGATGCCCCTCGTCACGGATCAACTGGTGGTTGAGTTTCGCGAGCAGCGGGCAATCCTCTGCTGTTGCGCGGCGATGAGTCATGGGGCGTGAGTCCAACTTCCGGCGCGAGGTCAACCTCACGCCTCGATCAACGGTGTTTGCGATTTCTCGCTCGTGCTTGCTTCGAGGTCGTCAAAAGAAATCTGGCGATGCTGCGCGAGTCGTCATTTAGGTGATTTGAGCGACGCGGGCGTATCAGCATACAATTCAACGTAGCCACATTGCTCGCAAACCCATGCCGATACTGTGCTCGTCTGCCTCTGCTTGAAGATTACCGCGTCGGGCTTACGGAAGGTCGCCACGCTCAATTCATATTTCGCATTGCCATCACCCCGATCAAGTGCCTGGGCGTCAGCAATGATCTCCATTGACCCGCACTTTGGGCATTGACCGCTTCGTTTCATTGGCGCTTGAGAACCCGCTCTGTTATCTCGGCTATCCGGTTACCTTTCGAGCCTGGGACATCCCACACCATCTGACCATTCCTGAATGACTCGGCTCGCCGGGTGAATGTAAGCTCGTGTTCGACGCCGTCCCTCGTTACGGCGCGAATCGCAAAGTCGTCCGACGGCGGCATCAACCAACCGAACGCACTCGTTCTCTTCGGCTCCCACGGCAATGATTCTTTAAGCGATGCCAATATGAAGTCGCCGTCCCGTTTCGACAGTGGTCGCCAATCGGTCTGCTTTGGCGACACAAGCGCGCAATCATAGCTGGAAACAATCTCGGCATCCGGCAGGTTCGGTGCAAGCGCCCATTCTGCAACCGGATGATATACGCCCCAAAGGCGCAGATAAGATCGCAGCACGGGCCAGGCGGCGGTGTTACCGAGTTCCAATACGGGCTGGCAAAACGAATCAACCACCTGGTCGAGTCTGGTTCCAGAGATCCGCAATACTGGCCCCACGCTCAGCGCATACAGAACCAAGATACCAACTAATCCTCCGACTATTTCGGGAACCTTCGTAAGTTTGGCCATACTGATTGCACGAATCGTCACGCTCAACTGAAAGAATTCAAATCAATGATTTACGATGAAGCTCTAGCGCGGCGCTCCTCCTCTTCTTCATCGTCCTTCGCCTGCTTCTGTCGATGCAGTTCCTTGGCCGCCGCCGCCGCCTTGTCCAGAACCGCAATCTCCGCCGCTGTAAACAACAATTCGGCAGGTAATTCTGTGCCACAAAACCCGCATTGCTTATTCCTGCGGTTGTAAATCACGCCCTTACATTTTTGGCAATGGTAGCTCATGGCCTACGCGCTCTCACGATCACGGAAACGAACATCGACTTGCCGGTCTGTCAATATGGTAACACTTCTCTCACGTAAACCACCAGAAATTGATAACCAGTGTGGCGACATCCGAAGAGTATTGGGATGTAGATCTTGATCCATTCGATATTCTTGGATGCACCTCATCTTATACCACGACCCAACCACCAAGTCACACGCGATCAGTTGCCTCTCTGCCGACAATTTCGGCTGGTGCGCTGGGGACAGACCTGCTATAAGTTCGGTTGAAAGGCTCCAGCGTTATGAAACAAGGAAGGCAAATCGTGTACGGCATTATCCTCTTGCTGGTGCTGACTGCACAGCCAGGGGCGGTGGCACAGAATTTCAGCTACAAAACCCTCTTCATGTTCGGCGATCCCGACTTGAGCACCGGCGTCAATCCATCGGGCAGCCTTGCACTGGGCAAGGATGGGCGACTCTACGGCACAGCAACTTGTTTTTCTGCTTTTGGCACCAACTACGCGACCGTCTTCGGTGTGAACAGAGACGGCACAGGATTTAAAATGCTTCATCATTTTGGAGATATTGCCGGAGATGGCAGTTCTCCGGCCAGCGGCGTCATTGAAGGGAGCGACAGAGCGCTCTATGGCACGACCTCCGGTGGCGGCAGCCTGCGTTACGGCACAGTTTTCAAAGTCAACAAAGACGGGAGCGGCTACCAGATTCTCTGGAATTTCCAGGGCTACGCGAACGGCGACGGCGCGAATCCCCAAGCAGGTCTCATCGAAGCCAGTGACGGCGTGCTTTACGGAACGACGTACCTGGGTGGCGCAGGCGACGGCACGGTGTTCCGGCTGAACAAGGATGGAACGGGTTATTCGATCATCAAAAGCTTGGTCAGGGGCGGCGCAGAAGGGGCGGGCCCATTCGGTCTGATCGAAGGAACGGACGGCGCGCTCTATGGCATGAGTTATTCAGCGGGCAGCGGTCATGGCGGTACGATTTTCAAACTGAACAAAGACGGAACGGGATTTAGCGTGCTCTGGAACTTTCAACAAGGCAGCACAAATGGCTTCTGGACTTCGGCCCCCCTGATGGAAGGCAGTGATGGGGTTCTGTATGGCGCCACAACTGCGGGTGGCCTGTTCACGAATCCCGGCTCCGGGACGGTCTTCAGAATCAACAGGGATGGCACTGGATTGGGAGTATTGCACCGCTTCGATGTGAGCGAGGGAGATCAATACGACCACGGACTGTTGGAAGGTAACGACGGCGCGCTATACGGGACAAGGAGCTATGGAGGCTCGGCGGCAGGCACTCTCTACAAGCTGAACAAGGACGGCAGCGGATTTGTCGTGGTGCACAATTTCACCGGCACGAACGACGATGGTTTGCTGCCGTTCGCGGGTCTGACCAAAGGAACCAACGGAGAATTCTATGGCTCCACGGCGCTCGGAGGAAAGCGTGGGCCGAGCGGCGACCCGTCGGAAAGCTATGGGACGATCTTCGTGCTGCGTCGTGCCGTGTCGATTTTAGGCGTAAGCGTGCAGTCGAACGGACACGCTCGGTTGTTATTTGTCGGACAGGGCGGAAAGAGCTACGACATTCAGGCAACGGACACGCTCGTTGGGGCACAGTGGACTAAAGTGGGAACCGCTACAGCGGGAACCGATGGAAGGTTCCAGTTTGATGATGACAGCGCGCCCAGCCACCTGACACGTTTTTACCGGACAGCGGAACAATAGGCGGGCCGCACACGGCCCGCGCCGGTGCTTTTCACCCTCGCATCTTTTCGTCTTCTGTGTTCTGTCTGTCTCGTATTCAATCAACAGCTCGACGAAAATTTCACCAAGATTGGTGCCAGTTACACGAATCCATGATGGTCTCCCCTGTTGACCGGCCGCGGAACCGCGCCGGACGGACCGCGCGTCCGCGTTCGCCAGCGGCCTCGGCTTCCAGACCGGGAAACGATCCACGCCAGCGGGCTGAGTTTCGGCGAGAGCGATCGTAACAACAGCATAGGGAGACAAGCCGGTGCCTTCAATGTCCGTTCCGATTACGGCATGGTTCATCCGCCGTTGTTTTTCCGCGAACAGGTAGAAACTCACCCCATTTCCCCACACGCGTTTGCCAGGCAGTATTTCATGCCATGTCAAAAACGAAAACCTTCGGCATCGAGCTGCTGGTCAGTCTGGTTTGCCTTTGCGCAGCAAGCCAGGCGGATGACGCGCAGGCTCGGTTCGATTCTGCCCAATACACCAACGGCGCGCTTCATCTGCACATTACGAACGCGCCCGGCTCGCGCTACGTGATCCAAACCTCCAGCAATTTGGCCGACTGGACCGCGCTGGCCACCAACAGCGTCTCCCGGACCACCTTCGTCGAGACCAACGCGGTGAACTTCTCGAGACGTTTTTATCGCCTCAGCGGTCTTGCCGGCGTTGGGTCGATCCAGACCGTGTGGATCGTGATGATGGAGAACACCGACTGGAGCACGTTCCCGGACAACTCGGACGCGCCCTACATCAATTCGCTGCTCCCGCGCTTCGCGCACGCGGAGAATTACCGCTCGTTCAATCACCCCAGCCTGCCCAACTACATCACGCTGGAGGCCGGCGATGACCTCGGCCTGAACGACGGCTCCTGGCTGCCCGGCAGCGCTCACAGCCAGAGCACAACCGACCATTTAACGACCTACCTCAAGAACAAGGGCATCTCCTGGAAGGCCTACTCCGAGAATCTTCCC
>QHOP01000470.1:4575-11305 GCA_003219345.1 Verrucomicrobiota bacterium | reverse complement strand
CACGTAGATGAAGCCTTCGTCGTTGATGTAATTGACGGCCATCGCGATCTCGTCCGCGTGCGCCGCGAGCATCAGCCGCGGCGAACCGCCTTTGTTCAGCATGGCGACGCAGTTTCCGTACGCGTCGGAAAAGGTCTCATCGGCGTATGGCTTGACGTAATCGCGCCAGACGCGCTGGCCGCGCGCCTCGTGTCCGGAAGGGCTGGGAGTATTGACGAGCGTTCTCAGGAAACTCAGAGACCGTGCGCGCATGGAGCAAACTATGAAGTTCAAAGTTCAAAGTTCAAAGTTCAAAGTTCAAAGTTCTCCGCCGGCGCATCGCCCCAGTGCGTCTGCGGCGGCGCCTTTCACGTTTCGCGCTCGCCCCTCGACACCGTACGGCTTCTTTGCTACCAACTCTCCGTGCATCGCGAGTCGCTTAAAACGGCCAGCCGCGTTGTCGTGAAGCTGGGCACCGGCGTCCTCACCGACAGCCGCAAGCAACCTGACCTCGCGCAGATGCAGCAGCTGGTCGCGCAGATGGCCGGCCGGCGCAAAGCGGGCGTGGAAATCGTGCTGGTAACCTCCGGCGCGGTCGGGGCCGGCATGGGCGCGCTGGGCTACGAAAAACGCCCGAATGATCTCGCGGAATTGCAGGCCTGCGCCGCCGTGGGTCAGTCACGGCTGATGACGACTTACGACAAATTGTTTTCGATGTTTGGACTGAACGTCGCTCAAGTCCTGCTCACACACGACGACTTGCAACACCATGAGCGCCATCTCAACGCCCGCAACACACTGGTCACCCTGCTGGGCCGTGGCGTCGTTCCCATCATCAACGAAAACGACGCAGTATCGTTTACGGAACTCCAATTTGGCGACAACGACCAGCTCTCCGCGCTCGTCGCCTGCCTGTTGCCCGCCGATTTGCTGGTGGTGCTGACGACAGTTAATGGCGTGATTGAAAACTTCGGCGCTGCGAATCCAAAAACCATTCCGGCCATCGAGCAGGTTGACGAGCGGATTGAGAAACTTGCAGGCGGAACCGACAGTGCCACGGCCGTCGGCGGGATGGCCACGAAGATTCAAGCCGCCAAAATAGTGACTCGTTCCGGCATTCCGTTGGTCATCGCTTCGGGAAAGAAAAAGAACGTGCTCGCCGCGATTTTGGCCGGGGAAGAAGAAGGCACGCTGTTCGTGCCGCAACCGAACAAGCCGAAGGGAAGCAAACGCTGGATTGCCTGTTTTCATCATCCAAAAGGCTCATTGTTTGTGGATGAAGGCGCGAAGAAGGCGCTGCGCGAAAAAGGAAAGAGCTTGCTCCCGCCGGGCATCGCGCGTTGCGAAGGTGAATTCGCCGCCGGCGAAGTCGTGCGCATTTGCGACTCGGACGGAATGGAATTCGCCCGTGGCATCGCCGCCTTCAGTTCGGGTGAAATCAACGCGCGCCGGCTCCAGCGCGTGGAAGTGGTGCATCGGGACAATCTGGTTGTCCTCTAAAATTTTCCCCATGCTGACCAAACAGGCATCCCGGGCTCTGGCGAAGAAACCCCTGCCGCAAATCAGCCAAGGCATGGCCTCGGTTGCCGAGCAGGATTTGCGCGGGTGGGTCGAACGGCTGGCCGTCCCGCGCCACTTCGAACTCGAGCAGGAGGAAAATAAAAACACGGCGCTTTGGATCGCCGCGCAGTTGCAGGGGTGGCGGTGCCAGGTCGAGCTGCAGGGGCCGTGGTGGAACGTGGTGGCCTTGCCGAAGGACCTCTCCGCACCCGTGACTCTCGTGTGCGCCCATTACGACAGCGTAGGCGGTTGCCCCGGGGCCGATGACAACGCCAGCGCGGTTGCCGCGATGCTCGGTTGCGCCAAAGCCTGCGCCGTTGTTCCGCGCCGTCCGGAAGTGGGCTTCATTTCATTCAACCGCGAAGAGGATGGAATGCTGGGCAGCCAGGATTTCGTCCGGTGGCTGGCCTCCTCCAGCGTGGAAGTGAACTGCGTGCACGTTCTGGAAATGGTGGGATACGCCACGGACGAGCCCGGCTCGCAACGCGTCCCGCGCGGTCTGCCCGTGAGCGTATCTGACAAAGGCAATTTCCTCGCGCTGCTCGCCAATCGCGGTTCGCATCGCGTGCTCGACACCGTGTTGACGCGGGCCAGCACCTATCTGCCGGGATTTCCAGTTGTCGGGCTGCGCGTGACCGCGGGGCTGGAAAAATTCTTCCCGGTCCTCCTGCGCAGCGACCACGCGCCCTTCTGGCAGCGCCGCATTCCGGCCACGATGTGGACGGACACGTCCGAGTTTCGCAATCCGTTCTATCATCAGCCGGGCGACAAACCGCAGACGCTCAACTTTAAATTCCTCCTCTCGGTTACCCAACTGCTGATTGCCTCGGTGCTCTCGCCGTGAGCCGTAACTACTCTCTCCGCGATGAAGAATAACTCCGCGATCAACGACCTGCTCAAAGTCATGGCGCGACTCCGTTCGCCGACTGGCTGTCCCTGGGACCGCGAACAGGACCACTGGTCGTTGCGGTTCCACGCCGTCGAGGAAGTCTATGAACTGATGGACGCCATCGAAGCCGAAGACGATCACGAGATGCTCGAGGAACTGGGGGACCTCTTGCTGCAAGTGGTTTTTCATTGCCAATTGGCGCGCGAGCGCGGGGCGTTTGATTTCGATCAGGTCGCGCGGCATATCACGGACAAATTGGTCCGCCGCCATCCGCACGTTTTCGGTAATGTGAAGGTAAAGAGCGTTGATCAGGTCTGGGCGAACTGGGAAAAAATCAAACACGCGGAGAAGCACGGCAGCAAACAGGAGCGGCCTTCGGCGCTGGACGGCATCCCGAGACACTTACCTGCTCTGCTCCGCGCGGAAAAACTAGTGAAGAAGGCGCGAAAGGCGGGGCTGTTGACGCACCGCCCGGCGAAACGGCGCCTCACCCGGTCCGCGTTGGCAAAGGAACTCTTTGCGTTCACCGAACACGCACAAAGCAAGGGATGGTCCGCGGAAGAGCTATTGCGCGGCGAAATCAAGCGGCGAGAGCGAGCATTACGGAAGCGTGAAGAAAAGTAGGACAGGCGTCCCGCCTGTCTCTGATTCCTTTCAGCACCACTAAGCTGATGTGACGCACGTATTCCCCTCACCCGGCCTGAAGGCCACCCTCTCCCCATCAGATGGGGAGAGGGATAGGGTGAGGGGTCTTCTGAAATCTTGCACACCCGACTCGATAGGGTGGTAGTGCCAGGTCGCGCCCCCGCATACCTGTCCCACTTTTCTAGTGCGGTTTGCGCGGGTTTGTGCTTAAAGTATGCGAACCCATGAATCAGGACGCGCCAGCGCGGCAACCGCTGCCGGACGATGTACAACCCAGGCCTGATCAGTTGGCTGCAGGAGGAACGCCAGACTCAGCTACAGGCAGCGCTCCCCTTGCATCCTTTACTCCGCGGTTTCATCACCCCACACCTTCCATTCCGGACCACGAACTGTTGCGCTGCATCGGCGGCGGCAGCTACGGCGAAGTGTGGCTGGCGCGTAATGTGTTGGGCGAATTCCGCGCCGTCAAAGTGATTTACCGAGACAGGTTCGAGCACGACCGGCCGTACGACCGCGAGTTTGAAGGTATTCAAAAGTTTGAGCCGATTTCGCGTTTGCACGAAAGCCAGGTGGACATCCTGCACGTCGGGCGGAATGACGGCGCCGGATATTTTTATTACGTCATGGAACTGGCGGACGATGCCGCAGAAAACCCAAAATCCGAAATCCGAAATCCGAAAGAAGCCCCAAGCACGAATGACAAGAAACCGTCGAGCAACGAGACGCTTCGAGCTTCGGAATTCGGAATTCCTTCGACATTCGGCATTCGAAATTCGGATTTGTACATCCCTCACACCCTCAAACTCGACCTCTACCGCCACGCGCGATTACCTGTGGACGAGTGCATCCGGATTGGTCTCGCGCTAACGACCGCATTGGAACACTTGCACGGGCACGGGCTCGTCCACCGCGACGTTAAACCCTCCAATATCATCTTCGTAGGGGGCGTGCCGAAGCTGGCGGACATCGGGTTGGTGGCGAGCATGGATGCGACGATGTCGTTCGTGGGCACGAGCGGCTTTCTGCCGCCGGAAGGGCCGGGCACTCCGCAGGCGGACATCTACAGCCTGGGCAAGGTGCTTTATGAAATCAGCATGGGCCGCGACCGCCAGGAATTTCCGAAGCTGCCGCACGACCTGCTCGCAGCGGCGTCTCGTGAGAGCGCCGCTGATCCTGAATCTCCTAAGGCTGAGAGCAGACTGAAGTCAGCGGCACTCTCACGAGATGCCGCTACAGCTTTGCTCGAACTGAACGCCGTCATCCTCAAAGCCTGTCACCGCGACCCGCGCCAACGCTACCCATCGGCGAAGGAAACGGCAGCAGACCTAGCGCTCTTGCAGAGCGGCAAGTCTGTTAGACGGCAGCGAAGCATGAAACACCGCTTGGTTTTGGGGACAAAGATTCTAGTGGCCCTGACGGCGCTTGGATTGGTTGTGATCGGCGGATATTTCTGGGGCGGCGCCAGAAATTCTTTAGCGAGCCAGCAAAAGAGGGTGGAAAATCCCGAACTCGCGATGCTTTGCAAGTTGGGTCGGTTTCACTACTACAAGATAACTGATGAGGGTTTCACTAAGGCGATGGAATGTTTCAATAGGGCGCTGGAGATCGACCCCAATTCCGTCGATGCGTACACGAGCATAGCCGACCTGTGCGTCGGCAGTGCAGGCTCGGAGAACCTTGGGTTCAAAGAAGCGGAGACAAAGCTGCGTTGGGCCAGAGACAGGCTTATGGCCATCGACGACGGCCGAGGAGCTGAGGCTCACGCTGTGGAGGGTTATATCGAATTCCTGTATGATCGCAGCCCAAGCCGGGCGGAAGAAGAATTAAGACTGGCGCTCCAACTTGATCCGGAGTTGTTGGTCGCCCACATCTGGTATGCTAGGTATCTGCTTTTTACAGGGAAGTTCGAGGAGGCGGAACGGGAATTCAGGAAAGCACGACAGATCGAGCCTGCTCGTTATGGGTTGCATCTGTATATCGGGTTGCCGTCTTACTTCGCGCGCGATTACGATGCCGCCATCCGGCATTTTGAAAATGCGATCAAGATGATACCCAATCCGGACTGGGCACTCTGGCTGGTGGGTCGCGCAAATGAAGAAAAAGGGAATTATTCAGCAGCCATCGAAGCGTTTCGTAAATCCGACATCGCAGGGGGGATCGAGCCGGAAAAGGTCAATCAAATGTACGATGATCTGAATGTCGCTTACGATAAGTCAGGCTCCGAAGGGTACTGGTCCATACGCGCATCTCAATCAACGGGATTCCGCTTTTGAATGGCTCAAGAGAGCCTTTCAGGAAAGGTCAGAAATTCTCCTGTGGCTGAACGTTGACCCATGCTGGGATAATATTCGTTCCGATTGGCGGTTCGTTGCGCTGCTGGAAAGGCTGGGCTTCGGTGTTACGGCCGGCAGAGTGCAACAATTATCCCCTGCTGAGCTTGCAGGAACCAAAAACTTGGAATCCTACAAGAAATATGAGCAGGGATGCACTGCCCGAAGACAGGGAAACGCGGAAGGGTTGAAGGAGTCGCTAAAGCTTATGAGAGAAGCTGTCGAACTCGATCCGAGTTTCCTCAGGGCCTGGGAAGAGCTCTTCTCAAGCTATATGGAGTCGGATGCGGCAGATGCCAAGAGTCAGCAGCGTGCGATCGCAAAAAAGCTCGAACAGTTGAACCCCAATTCCGCGGAAGCCCATGCCGCCCAGGCCTGGATTGCGTACGAAGACTTCGAGCTTGCCAGGGCCGACAACGAGTTCCAACGCGCTGTCCGACTGGATCCGAGCAGACCGCGGCCCCATCGACGATACGGCGAGTTCTTGCTGGCGTGCGGGCGACTCCAGGAAGCACGGAGAGAGTTGGGCGAGTGCGAGGCTCTTGAGCCTGGATTTGCACGGACGCAGTTTTGGTTCGGCGACTGCTTTTTTGTCGAACGCAAGTATCCCCAGGCGCTGGCGCAGTATGAACACAGTCTCAGACTCGCGCAACACGAACGGCACACTTATTCGCGGCTGGGGAGCCTCTATGAAGCCGATCACCAGATTCTCAAAGCCATTGATGCGTTCGCAAAAATGAGGGCATTGGAGGCTGAAGAGCCTGAGAAAATAACGCAGAGATACGACACGCTCAGGTTAGCGTTCCTCGAGGGAGGGGAGCCAGGTTATTGGACGGAACGCCTAGTACAAGCCGAAGCAGAATCAAACCCGGAAAAAGAACCGTACGGCCTCGCAGTTTTTCATGCACGACTGGGCCACACGGAGCAAGCGCTGAAGCTGTTGGAAAGGGCATGGCAGGTCAAGGACCCGGGGCTACTTGACGTTATCGTCGATCAACACTGGGATGACATGCGCGATAAAGAACGATTCAAGGAAATCCTGACGAAAATAGGTTACAGGACTGACTGGCCACTGAGATGAACGTGCTCCCATCCGTGATTTTTGGCACAGCTCAAGCAGATGGGTTCATAATACTCAGTTTGTGAGCGCGACAAGGATTCAGTTTTTCGGTTTGTACCAAATCCAGTTGGCGGTCGGTTCGAGCGGATGCATTGGATCGTCTTTGATTGATTTCGTGAAGTCGTGCTTCGCCGCGTGACCATCCACAAAGAGGATCGCCGAGAAGAATTCGTGATTGTCCTGCTTCAGTTTGCCTGAGGTCAGCGT
>QHOP01000470.1:0-4529 GCA_003219345.1 Verrucomicrobiota bacterium | reverse complement strand
ATCAGGCGCCCAATCGAGCTTTTTGCCTGTCAAATTATAGTCGGGATCGACAGCGGGTTGTCGTGTGGCGTTTTCCCAAAGGTAACCGTTGAAACGGTATCTGCACCCGATCGCTTCATAATTGCTCGGTTTGAATGGGCCGTTATATCCAGAACCTTCCGGAAATTTTTGACCTTGATCCGCTGGACACCGAAAAGATTCGAATGCGGAAACGTAGCGATAAAGAAGGCGATTGGTAGCTTTTGGGACGCCCCAAGCGTTACCGGGATAAAAGCGCGGTTGCGGATCCTTTCCCCCTAACGCGGGGGCGTATGTAGTCCAAGGCGTGGCCGTTGGCGAGAACTGCTGGTTGTCCCGCGGCGGCAAGGTATTATTGTTGTCATCCGCATACATGTGTAAACCCAGCCCGATCTGACGCAGGTTGTTCAAGCATTTCACCATTTGCGCGGACTCCTTCGCCCGACTCAACGCCGGCAGCAACAGACCTGCTAAAATGGCGATGATGGCAATAACCACCAGCAACTCGATTAGAGTAAATCCCTGAAGTGAACGGTCAGAGTTCTCCCGCATACTCGGATAATAGCCGACTTCGTGGAAATTAGCTTCAGTTTTCATGTCAAATTGGTAATCGGTTTTCTCCGGGACAGACTTTAGACGCGAGAGCCTCTGCGGACCGTTCGTGTCGCATCGCGGAGATACATTTACATCGACCGCTTTTAAATGTTCCCCTCTCCCGACCTTCGGCCACCCTCTCCCCATCCGATGGGGAGAGGGAAGGGGTGAGGGGCACAGGCGTTGGATTTCACTCCTCATCCTCTCCGTCACAATCCTCATCTTCGCCGTGGTGATGATGCTTCCTGAGCGGCTTCAGGAAATGACGAACCACATAATTGGCCACGTGCTTGCCTTGCTTCAACCCGTCCCGGCAAGCCGTGCGGAAGTGCACGCCAAGCCAGACGCGCGAATTCATATTTTCCGCGGCTGCTTGCGAAAAACTGACATACGAGCGAAACACACCGCCCGGCGCCGTGGTGGTCGTAAAGGCGAAACTGAAGTCGTCTTTCCCGAAGAAGTGGGCCAAAACCTGGGCCGCCGCGCCGCCAACGGCCGAGTGTTGGGAAGTATAATCGGGATGCACGCCAATATAAACCAACGGCGTCCAGGTTGGATCGGCAGTTGTGGCATCGTTGCCATCCGTGTCTCCGGCGTGAATGGCTTCGCGCGGTCGCCAGAAGTTGTAGGTGTATTTGGTGTCCATCACGGTGATCGAGGTGTCCTCGATGGCAATATTGAGCAGGGCGAACAAGCGGGCATTTTCCAACAGACTGTTATGATGGGCGGCGGCAGCGATGCGCGCAATGTTGTTGCAGATAATCTGCATGTTCGGCATCCAGAAGAGCGCCGCTTCGGTCTGATCCGGTGTGCGTGTCGTGCTGTTGAGAGCGCCGACGCTTTTCACCTCGTTGTAATCCGCCGCGTATCGTTCGCTGCACAATGCGGGCGGACCTTTAGCGCGGAATTGCGAGCCGCTTTTCAATGCAAACGGCGTGACATTGCCCCAGGCGACAAATAGCGCCGCGGGATCAGGCTGGTAGATGCCCAGCCCGGGCGCCAATGTGTAAGGGAGAGTGACGGCGGACCCGTCGGCGCTCCGTAAGGCAAGAATCAAAGCAGCCACCGATTCGCCAACCGAAATGCCCTCGGTCTTCGAACTGCTGTCAGGGATGAGCGCAAGCGATGCGGCGTAGGCCGCATCGAGATTGGCTTGACGGCTGGGATACAAACTGACCAGGACCGCGTGGGCTGCCGCGGCTGCAGCCGCTTCTTGCGATGCGTTGCGATCTGCCAAAGGAGCGACCACATACGGAGTGTATTTTCGATCAATGCGTATGGCGCCCGCAATGGCATCCTGGGTCGCCAGCGTCGTTTGGTTCCAATCGGTCACGACGTCAGCCTTGATCGCTGCCGACAGGAGCGTGGCCGCGAGGCCAACGCGCACGACTGCGCCAAGCCTCCCGTCCTTCAATTTGATAGAATGGTTTTTAATGGTTTTCATGGATTTGTTCGTTGTTGGTGAATCTGGAAGGCTCATCACTCGAGTTCTGGCCTCTATTCATGTACACAAATTGAAAAGGGCAGTTCTTTCAAAAATCTTTCAGATTGTCAGTCGCCAGTGGTGTGTTGTCTGGTGGTCGGTGGTTCGGGCATTCCGATTTCGCTGGCCGCTAAGCTGGAAACAGGAGCGCCCCTCACCCTGCCCTCTCCCCATCGGTTGGTGAGAGATTTATCCGAAAAATTTCGCGCATTAAACCCCTGAACCGTAGCCGCCGACGTGAGTCGGCGCTAATCCTTTGCCTCGAAAGCAAACAAGTGCGCCGACTCACGTCGGCGGCTACGAGGTTCATGGGGAAGGTGGCCAAAGGCCGGGTGAGGGGAAAGCGGAACGTTCACATTGTATCGGTATTTCTGTGACATGGCATTAGCGCGAATTGAGGAGCCTTTGTCCGGCGCAAACCAGTCAACCCGGGTCGTATGCACAGGCCGCCGGACATGCAAAGGATCGGTTCGTGAGAATTCGTGAAATCCGTGTCCTTTGTCCGGGTTGGTTGCACGGAGCAGGCAGTAGCCAGTGGGCGGTAGAATTTTTTGAAAGAAATCGGCGGCGGGTTTGTTTATATTAATGTGGGCACGTCAACTATGGCTGAGCCACCTAAAACGTCAGGGCTCGACGGGAGTCTCGCCCCACCGGAGAGGGAGGACTTAATTCCTACGCGCGAGAGTTTGTTGAGCCGACTGAAGGACTGGGAAGATCGGGAAAGTTGGCAGGATTTCTTCGACACGTACTGGAGGTTGATTTACGGCATCGCGCGCAAAGCAGGGCTGTCCGACGCCGAGGCGCAGGACATCGTGCAGGAGACGGTCATCTCGGTGGCCCGGAAGATCGAAGGCTTCAAATATGATCCGGCCATCTGCTCCTTTTGACTTGTCCGGGGCAGGCGAGACACCTGACCTACGTTGGGAACAAATCCCCGACCCGGCCGGGTTCGATCTCGAAGCGATCTGGGACGAGGAATGGGAAAAGAACCTGTTGACTGCCGCGCTGGAACGGATCAAACGCCTGGTCGATCCCGAACAGTTTCAGATTTTCGATCTGTATTGCCTCGAACAGTGGCCGGCGCAGAAGGTGGCGCGCACGCTCGGCGTCGGCGTGGGGCGGGTGTACCTCGCCAAACATCGCGTTGGGCGCTTGCTCAAAAAAGAGGCCGCAAAGCTGGAGCGTGGTCACTAGCAACTTCGCGGCCCGGCAACCGCGAGTCGCTCCACGGGGAGCAGAGCCTCGACCCAAGGCGGTGGGGCGAGCGTACTCGCGAGCCCTCGAAGACAGAGCTTAGTTTCCCTGAACCGTAGCCGCCGACGTGAGTCGGCGCTAATCCTTTGCCTGGTCAGCAAACAAGTGCGCCGACTCACGTCGGCGGCTACGAGGTTCAGGGGGAGGGAAAACCTCCAAAATCCGGACGTGAATCGAAGCCATGAACCGCTCGCAATCCCCCTCAACCGCCCTCCGGGCACCTTCTCCCCCACTGGGGGAGAAGGACGGGATGAGGGGGTACGGTTCATGGAAAGCAAAGGAAGCTTTTTCAACTGACAACTGGCAACTGACTACGGACAATTCAGCCGTGACTGATCCCCGTCTCAAGAAACTGGCCAGGCTTTTGACTGAATATTCCACCGCCTTGAAGAGAGGCGACCGCGTGTTGCTCGATCTGATTGATGTGCCGGATGAATTCTCGGTGGAACTGATCCGAGCAGCGCGCGAAACCGGCGCCACCCCGCTGGTCGAGGTGCGGCACACGCGGGTCAGCCGCGAGATTTTACGCGGAACAAATCACAAGCACGCCGGACTCGTACGCGACATCGAGATGTTCCGCATGAAAAAAGTGCAGGCCTACGTCGCCATCCGCGGCAGTCACAACGCCAGCGAAACGTCCGATGTCCCGAACGATTTGATGGCGCTCTACTCGAAGGTGCTCCGGCCTGTGCTGAATTATCGCGTGAACAAGACGCGCTGGTGCGTCCTGCGCTGGCCGACACCGAGCATGGCGCAGGCGGCCAATATGAGCACCGAAGCGTTTGAGGATTTTTATTTCGACGTCTGCACCATGGACTACCGCAAGATGGCGCGCGCCATGGTGCCGCTGGTGAAGCGGATGCAGAAAGCCGATCGCGTCGATCTCAAGGCTGCCGGCACCAATCTCACGTTCAGCATCAAAGGCATCGGCGCCCAGCCGTGCGTCGGCCTGCGAAACATCCCCGACGGCGAAGTCTTTTCCTGTCCGGTTAAAAACTCGGTGAACGGCGTGATTCAGTTCAACACGCCGACGATTTATTCGGGCGTTCGATTTGAAAACATCCGGCTCGAATTCAAGGACGGCAAGATCATCAAGGCGACGTCGAGCAACACGAAGCGGCTGAACGAAATTCTCGATACCGACGCCGGCGCGCGTTACATCGGCGAGTTTTCGCTCGGA
>QHOP01000469.1 GCA_003219345.1 Verrucomicrobiota bacterium | reverse complement strand
GTGTGAGCCGACCAACACCCGGCTCACCGGTGCCTGCGCGAGCAGGTTGGCGATGCCCCCCACTCCTTCCAGCATGGAAATCTCAACGTAAACCTCCCCGGCGGCGATGAGGTCAGCCAACGGCCGGTCTCGCAGCGTGCGGAGCGCGTTCAGGAGCACCAGCCGGAGGCCGGGCGTCTGCTTGACGAGTCCGATGAGCGGGGCAGTGTCCACGGGATCGACCCGCAGAAGCGGGTGCATCATACGCTCGTCTTCCATCACGACAGCGAGTTGGACAATCAAGTGGCGTGCAGCAGCAAGGCGCAGCAACCGCGCGAAATCGGGATCGTCAAGTTTGTAGCCGTGATAATTCGGGTGCAGCCTGATGCCGGGCATGCGGTGATCCTCGGCACAGCGGCGCAATTCCTCTTCCCAATCGGGCAGTTTCGGGTTGATCGAACCGAACGGCAGCAGCAGCCCGCGCCCGTGGCGACGGCACTCGTCGGCGAGCCGTGCATTTGCCGAGGCGATGTCTTTGTGCAAGAGACCGTCGAAACTGCCCGCCCACGCCTGCACGACGCCTTGACGGCGGAGCATGGCGACGAGCGCGCTCGTGTCGTCGCCGCGCAAACGACGCAATGGCCAGCGCGAGAGATTGACGTTCACGTCGGTCAGCCTCGCTGGCGCGCTGTTTGCCGTTGTGTCAGCGCTGCTGAGGGCAGTAACACCTGTCATCGCCAGAGCAGCCTTGAGGAAGTCACGGCGGTCGAGAGAGTCGTAGCGCAGACTTCCCAGTCTGCTCGCGCATTTGCGGCGCGGGTTTCCAAACCGTTCAGCGTCCAAGTCCACAACGCTGCGCGTTTGCTGCGTTCGGCCGACTTCGAAGTCGGCGATACTGCAGGTTTGGAAACCTGCGCTACTGGATTGCGCTGCCACACGCTCCAGATTTCCAGACAGCATCTCACGTCGATTACTCACACGTTGATTCCTTTGTGTTGCAGGATCGGGTTGAGCAACCGCTTCAGGTTCTGGCCGAGGATGAGCCGTTTGGCTGATTCCGCGATGTCCGCTCCGAGCACCTTCGCCAGTTGCGACGCGAAGCTCCGTCCGCCGACATCGCTGCCATAAATGACGCGCTCGGCGCCGAGTTCGCGCACAGCCATCTCGGTGAAACCGGCCGTCGGATCACCGCCGCCCAGTTCGGCATGGACATTTTTGTGCGGCCGAATCGCGCGCAGGCCGCGTTCCCAATCGCCGCCGGAGTGGCCGCAAACGATCGTCGCGCCCGGGTGTCGAGCGGCGAGCTCCGCGAGTTCCATCGGCGTGGATTCACCGGGCAGATTGCCGGTGATCTTGAGCCAGGTGTGCTGAAACACGACGGCCTTCAGTTCGGTCGCGCGTTCGATGATCGGGTCGAGTTCCGCCTCGTTGCAATGTTGCGCGACCCACAGCTTCACGCCAGCCATCGGGCCGTCCCTCACGCAGCGGTTGAGTTCGTCGAGGCTGGCTTGTGTGTGCCGGGGATTGAGATACACGAAGCCGAACGCCCGGTCGGGAAAGTGGTGGACGGCGCGCAACACCTCGTCGTTGTCCTGGCGCATTTTCTCGGGCGACGGATCGTAACTCCACTCCATGCCCATGAAGACGCATAGCCGTGCGATGCTCATGCGGTCGGCGTATTCGAGCAGTTTGGCAAGCCGCGCCTCCGGGGTGTTCCCCGGCACGCCGTGCAGATGGCAGTGAAGGTCCCAGATTTCCATGCTGGATCGCCTGTTGAAACTTTGCACCGTTCAAGCGGGACCATTCAACGGGTCAACCATTTAACGCTTCAACGCCTGAGCCTCCCCGGGCCACACCGGTCGGTGCCGTGGGATTTCCGACCTGAAATCTCCAAGGCTCGACCAGTACAACCGCTTGTTGAGATCGACTTCCGCCACAGTGACAGTGCCCCACTCCTTCGCTTGCGCGAGCACGCGGCCCTCGCGGTCATAAATCGCGGACAGCATCCAGTGGCTCTGCGGGTCGGTGTAGGTGCTGCTGACAAGATAGACGTGGTTCTCGCAGGCGCGCGCGGCGGCGAGTAACGGGTTGCAGCCCCAGACCGGAAAGGCGATCACCTCCGCGCCACGGTTGCTCAGTTGTCTGGCGACTTCGGGGAAGAACCCATCGTAGCACACCATCATCCCGAGCCTGCCGAAGCGCGTGTCGAAGACGGGGTATTCCTCGCCGGGCGTGATGCCTCCCTCGATCTCGCTGCGGGGCAAGGTGGCCTTCCGATACTTGCCAATGATCCGACCGTCCGGACCGAGGAGCACGGCCACGTTGTAGATGAGGTGCCGCTCGCGCTCCACCAGTCCGGCGACGAGATACAGATCGTGTTGTTTGGCGAGCGATGCGAAATAATCCGTGGACGGCCCTGGAATCGGCTCCGCAGCGTCGGCATAGGAAAGGCCGGTGCCGCAGACGGTGAGCGTTTCCGGCAACACCACCAGGTCGGCTTTTTGGCGCGCCGCTTCTTCAATGAAAGGCGCGAACAATCTACAGTTCTCCGCCGCCGTTTTCTTGCCGGAAGGCCGGAAGTGTACCGAGGCCAGGCGCACCTTGCGCGGAGGCGGGGCGTTGGTCTCCGCCAGCGAAATCTCACTCCATTCAACCTGCGCCCGCGTCGCCCAGCGAAGATACAGTTCGACGATCGCGTGCGTGGCCTTGGACGGAGCCTGATAAACATCCTCGACTTCGGTCCAGCCGGACGGGCCGGAATCCCGGTCTGCCGGGTACTCCGGCTCAGCGACAGGCGCTTCGCCCGGCGCGTAGCTGGTCGCACCCGGTGCGTCGCGGTGAACGGGTTGGCCCTTGTCATCACGCCACAGGATACGGGCGAGCACGCTGCGACGTGGGGCAGCCACATTGGTCACGCGGCGCACCGCACGGAAGTGGTAGTAGCGACCGCCCTCGACAGGAAAGGTCTTCACCCAGTTTCCATCCAGACCCTCCCGGTCGTCCGCACGAATGAGGAGGCTGCCATGCCCGGCCGGTCCGCCATCACGCTTGAACTCGAACGCCGGCCGAATCTCGTCGCGAGGGGACGCGGTCTTCCAGCCCTCTGACGTTCGATTTATGTCACTCGACTCGGCACGCATGGAAGTCCAGAACGGCGACGCGAGCGTGAGAAAAACCGCCGAGACGCACCAACGAAGTCGGGTTCGTGTGAAGAGAGTTGTTTTCATAAGGAGTGATCCTTTTACTTTGTTTTTACCTGTTCCGTGTTCACGTCAAGCTGCGGCAACCAATACCGCCACAATTCGGCTTTCGACCCGAAATACACCGCATCATCCACCAGCCCAAACCCGCAGTTCACAGGCACGGGAGCTTCGGCGCTGTGAACGCCTTCGCCTCTGTCCGGGTCAAGAAAATAAACACCCTTCGCTGTCAGTCCAACCAACTTTCCACTGCGATGCTGGCCAAGCGAAATGTCCAGTTGCGCCCCAGGCAGCATCACCGTCCGCACGACCTTCATCAGCTGCGGGTCGAACACCAGCAGCTTGTCACCGACGGTCGTGAACACTTTGCCTTGCGCCGCGCAGGTGGCAGGATATTTCACCGCGCCCGGCACAAGGGAGGCTTCAAACACCTTCCACTTCTTCTTCGGATCGAACGCAAAGAACTTCGCCTCCTGCTCGGCGGGCCGCCTGCCTCCGCCACCGTAATTGCCGCTGCCGCCGAAGATCAAGCCGCTCCTGGGTTCCCAGACCAGCGAGGCGATGCTTTGATTCGTCACCAGATGCCGGTAATTCTCGATTGTCTTGTTCTGCTTCGGGTCCCACACCCCGAGCGCACCGCCGAGTTCTCCGTAGGGCGGTTCGCTGCCGATGTAGATCAAGCCGTCCGGCCCGCGGATCATCGCGCGCGGACGGAGGTGGCCGTCGCCGACGCCGCCGAATGAGATCGGATTACAGTCCGCGCCGGCGCCGAACTTCCAGAAAGGCTTCGCGGGATTATAGAGATTCATCACCGCGCCGCCGTAGTAGCAAAGGTAGAGGTTCTGCTCGTGTTCGAGCATCGAATACACTTCGCCGCCCGGCATTCCGCCCAGATGCGCGCTACGACCGGAGCGAGGATCATGGCGGAAGATCTCCAGCGGCATCGCGGTGCTGCCATACACACAGTTGCTCGGGCCCACGCCGACCATGAAAATATAATCCCCGGCGCTCTCATACTTGAAGCTGCGCTCGACGGCCTGGCCGGTTCGCGGATCCTTCAGTGAGAACGTGCCTCGACCAAAGGCGACCACTTCGCGCCCGTCGCGCAATTTGAGCGGAGGCCTTTCAGGCGCGCGTTCGACGATCGTGGCCGTTTCGTCGTCGAGCTGCATCAGGTTCGGTCCGAACTCCGCGTAAACCTGGCCATCAACCCGGCGCGACACCGACACGGTGCTCCAGCCCTTGGCGCCCCGCAATCCTTTGGGCAGGATGCCGCGATGCTGGCCCGTTGCCGGGTCGAAGACAACGAGGTCGCCTTTCTCCGTGCCGATGCCGACGTATACCTTGCCATTCGGCCCGACCGCGAGGCTTCGCGCGTACATTTCAGTCGCGTGCATCCGTCCGAGGTCCTCCATTGCTCCAGTCTTCGGATCAAAGCGGACGAGTTTGGCATTGGGATACGTGCAGGCGTAAAGCGTGCCGTCCTTGCCGAGGTCGAATTGCCACAGGTAATCCTCGGTGCGTGACGGTTTGCCGACGACTTCGAGGCCCTTCTCCGGTTGTTGCGGATCAAAGCGCAGGATCAGGGCGCCGTCCCAGCTGCCGAGATAAATTTTATCGTCCGGCCCGACAATGAACGCCCACGCGCCCGGGCCTCGCGGCGCGTTGAATTGCCGTGCCTGGCCGGTATCCGGATCGACCTGCACCAGGAACAGCAGCCCGCTGAGCTGATTGAAGTTGAAGTACAGCGCCTCGCCGCCGCGGCCGTCAGGCCCGACAATGCACCCCATCAAACCACCTTTGCGAACCGGGATGCCGAGGGACTCAAACCGACCCTGTGCAGACATTGCAGCGCCACCGAATACGAGGTGTGCGGCGCAAAAGTAACAGAGCAGAGCGAATCTCACGGGTCGGACCGACTATGCCCCGAGAAGCCGGCAATAGCCAAGCATGAACCGACCCGGATCACGGCTTTGAGCGTGACGCGTTTTTTCGAACCCGGCCCGGGGCGCAGCTTGGGACCATACCACCACGCCAGTGGTGGTAGTATCAAGCACGGCCGGCGGACGCAGTTTCACGTTGCGCGGGTCCGAGTTTTTCCACATCGTGGAGGGCCGGATTCGTTTTCAGCGCGGTTACTGGGACAAAGTCACATGGTTCGGACAGCTTGGGCTGCCGATCGATTGAGT
>QHOP01000468.1:2606-14856 GCA_003219345.1 Verrucomicrobiota bacterium | reverse complement strand
CAGACCGGACGGAGACGGGACACACCCCGAAGTCGGACTCACCGAAACATTATCCAGCAGTAAATCCACCGCCACCGTCGCTGACGAGGTGTCCGTAAACGTCAAGGTCGAATTGCTCGTCGTCGCTGTAAACGTGAGCGTCTGCGCCGGACCGTAGCCAGGCGAAACCGGTGCTAGGGCATCCAGCAAGCCAATTACTTGTCCGCCGCTCGCTGTCACCTCCACGTGCAAACTCATCGTCCCGCTGCCCGGACCCTGCCGACCTACATTGAAGCGCACATCATAAGTCTGGCCGATGGTCGTGCTGAACGTCTGTGAAATCGATCCTCCGACGGGTGTGTCGGCGCCGTTGAAACCGATTTCCTGTGCGCCGTCCACTGGAGCCACTCCGTACGCAGGGCCGTTCCGCCACGAGACCAGACCGGTGTTGCCCACGGTCCAACCCGTAAGCTCCGTTGAACCCGCTGGCAAGTCCACGCTCGCACCGGGCGCAAGCGCCGGAGACTCGAAGCTCCCGTTGGTAACCACCGCAGGAGAACTGGCGACGACCGAAACATTATCCAACAGTAAATCCACCGCCACTGTCGCTGACGAGGTGTCCTTAAACGTCAAGGTCGAACTGCTCCTCGTCGCCGTAAACGTGAACGTCTGCGCCGAACCATAGCCAACCGAACTTGGAGCAACAGCGTTCAGAGAACCCAACACCGCGCCGCCGCTCGCCGCCACCTCCGCGTGCAAACTCACCGTCCCACTCCCAGGAAAAACACGCCCGACGGTGAAACTCACGGTATAGACCTGCCCCACTGCTGTGCTGAACGTCTGGAAAATGGTCGTGCCGGGACTTGTGTCACCGGCGTTAAAAAGAATGTGTTGGTGCCCGTCCAGCGGACTGACACCACCGACGGTACCGTTTTGGAAACTTACAGGACCACCCGTCCCTCCCACCGTCCAGCCCGTCATGTGCGTCGAACCCACAGACAAAACCTGCCCCTCACCGGCTGCCAACGCCGGTAATTCAAAACTGCCGTTTACAAGTGGACCCACTGGCGGAGGCGCACACTTCCCGGCGCTGCCGGCGTTGAAGATTGACTGCAATTCGCTGGTCGCAAGTGCCCGATTGTAAATGCTCAATTCATCAATCCGACCGAAAAAGCCAACGCCAGGATTGTCCGGGTTGTCTCCAATCGCCGCCTGAGAAGTAAACGTGAAACCCGGATCATACGTCACCGGCGTGTCGGCCACCCCATCAACATAAAAAACAACCGCCCCTCCAGATTTGGTCACGGCGACGTGATGCCAATTAGTATCCGTAACCGTGAGCGTCGAACCAACGTTGCTATTCCAAACCTTGGTGAGCGAGAGATGCCCCTCGTCCGTAATTGCTAACCCGTAACCCCCAGTCGAGTAAGCAAAAATCGCAGCATCATGGTATGGCCCGAACGTACTTTTGGTTAAGCTGGCTCGTTTGATCCAAGCCTCGATGGTGAAGTTCTGTAGCTGCAGGTTCACAGGATTCCCAATCACCACACCATCACTCACACCATCGAGGCTGAATGCCTGTCCTACTTCGCCGGCTGCATAAGCCGCATTGCTCCGGAGCGTGCCATCGTTTCCACTCACCAGGTCATTTGGGCTTCCGTTCCCCGGCCACCAACTGACCAGACCGGATGGAGGCGTGACACACCCCGAACTCGGAGTCACCGAAACATTATCCAGCACCACATCCACCGCCACTGTCGCCGAGGACGTGTCGGTGAACGTCAAGGTGGAGCTTGTCGAGGTCGCCGTAAATATGAACGTCTGCGCCGGACCGTAGCCTGGCGAAGCTGGGCCTGCGGAATCCAACGAGCCCAGCACTTGTCCCCCGCTCGCCGTCACCTCCGCGCGCAAACTCATCGTCCCGCTCCCCAGCGAAGCACGACCAATATAAAAGCCGACCGCGTACGTCTGTCCCACCGTCGTGCTGAATGTTTGAAAGATAGACCCACCGGTAGGGCCATCTCCTGAGTTGAATGTGACTTGCTGAACCCCTCCCACTGGACTCGCCCCATAGAACGCGCCGTTCACCAGGCTGACAATCCCGCCGTTTCCCACCGTCCATCCTGTCAAAGCTGTCGAACCCACTGCTAAAGCCGTGGTGCCGCCCGCTGCCAGCGCCGGTGATTCAAAACTTCCGTTGGTAAATGGCGCGGCATATAATTCTAAAGCCGCCGTGAATAGAGACAATCCAAGCAGGAAAGAAAACCCCCCAACTCGTACCTTTTTCATAAATTCTCTTCAGCGTACTACTTTTTCCCCTTCTGCCTCCTAGTGGACTACCTGGTCCAACGTGTGCGTCGATCCGCAACAACGGCCGACATCTGCACCGCTTAGCAAGCTTACCCTGAAATCGAGGAAAAAACTGAGTTTTCTCCCTTCGATTCTGGGGGGCCATATTGCACGATGAGTGCCAGCGTTGTCAATTCTTATCCGTGCGAATCGAGGCTCGCCAGCAGTCTCGCACCACCAAAATAGCCCACCAGCGAACTGCCAATCCTGTTGCGAATTAAGCGCCTTTAATTACGATCCGTCCTCGGCAATGGAATACATACCGCCTTATTTCGACTTTTACCTGCGGATTATCAAGACCCTGATCACTCGTGGCCTTGCTAACCCGACCATGAGTGTGCTGGTCGTCTGCGGCGGTGATACCGATAAAAAAATCTTCCAACGACTCGGCTTTACCGATGTCACCATTTCCAACCTGGATTCGCGGATGACCGGCAACGAATTTCAGCCATATAAATGGAGTTTCCAGGATGCCGAAGCGTTGACCTTCCCGGATAGCTCCTTTGACCTGGTTGCCGTTTGTGCCGGACTGCACCATTGTCACTCGCCGCATCGCGCGCTGCTGGAGTGTTATCGCGTCGCCCGCCGCTGCGCGGTGGCGTTGGAAGCGCGCGACGGGTTTCTTTCCCGGATTGCGATCCACCTGGGTGTGGTGGACCAGTATGAGGTCACCGCTGTCGCCGGCAACGATCTCGCCTTTGGCGGCGTCAAAAATACTCCGGTGCCGAACTACATTTACCGCTGGACGGAACGGGAAGTGACCAAAACCATCGCGTCGTACTCGCCTTACTCTCCTCCAGACATTCTTTGGTTCCATGAATTTGAACCCCCCTTCGTCGTCCTCCGGGCGCGTAAGACGATAAAAGGTCTCCTGTTGCTTTATGGCGCTTATCCCTTTCTCTGGCTGACCACGCGCGTCTTCAAGAGCCAGTGCAACCTGTTCGGGTTCGCCATCCTGAAACCCGATTTATCGCTGGGCATGTTTCCCTGGCTCAAGCTGGAGGCGGACAAGCCTGCTATCAACAAAGCGTGGGTGGAAAAGCATTTCAAGCAGAGTGAGGGATAATTCGTGCATGGAACCGAAACGATGCATTTGAGAGATGGGAGCGCATGCGCCTGGCATGCGATGTTCCGCGCCCTCGCGGAATACATCGGTCTTCAGGGACCGAGCCTCGTTTCATGCCAAAACGCGCAGCGGGCGCTGGTCGGAGAAGGCGCCGACCCGTGCAGCCGAGGCGGCTGCGCTCCCCGAACCACGGCAACCTCACTGCCTTGATCCAGAAACTCAACGCACAGACGGTCAAGCCGCACGAAATCATCCTCGTGGACAGCAGTCCTGGTGAGCTGAAGGAAGTCCCCGCCGGTGCGAGTTACGTGAAAAATCCCGTCGATCTGGCGCTGAGCGGCGACTACAACCTCGGCGCCCAACACGCGACCGGGGATTGCCTCCTGCTGCTGCAGCAGGACTGCGTTCCGGCACGAGACACGGACCTGGAGGACAACCTGCGTTTGTTGACACCGGGGCGCGTAGCGGTCACTTCCTCGGTCACGCTTCCGCGGGAAAACTGGGAGCAATACAATTTCTGGGGACAGGCGTTGATGGCGCACTGGGTCGGAACGGTCAGGCAGGGTATCAGCGGAAAGTTTGACCTCATCCGCGCGGACGTGTTCCGGAAAATCGGCGGTTATGATACGAAGGCATTCAGTTTCGCCGGCGAAGACATGGACCTCTGCCTGCGCCTGAGCGAACACGGGGAAGTCTTCGTGGCCCAGACACAGGTCATCCACCTCCACAACCAGTCCCGGAAAACAGCCTGGACCGATCTGTTCAAGAAACGCTATCAGCTCGCGGAATCGTTCGGCGCCCTGTTCCGGAAATGGGGCTTCCGACTCTACCGGATTCCTTATGCAACCTACTTCTCGCATCACTTGGCCAAGTATCTTTACCTGTTGCTCCCTTTTTGCCTGATATTTCCGAAATACGTCATTCCATTCCTGTTCGTGACGGCAAATCTGGCGAATGTCGAAGTCTGGAGGATCCGGTCGCCGAAAAAATTCAGCTTCCTGCTGTTGAACCCCGCCCTGTTCCTGGTCGGGGCAGCCGGCGCGCTCAAGGGGTTGGTCTCAGGAAAGCAGCGGTATTCGGTGAACAAATAGACCCGTTGGTAGGGCTCGGTGTCCTCACCGAGCCGGGGATTGCGGCGCGCTGAGGACAGCGCGCCCTACCCTGTTTGTTTGCACGACCCTTGGTAGGGCTCGGTGTCCTCACCGAGCCGAGGATTGCGGCGCCCTGAGAACAGCGCGCCCTACCCTGTTTGTTTGCTTACCTCTGAGCTTTACCCGGTTCGCGCTTTGTAACCCGCCAGGCGAAAATACCATTCTGCCGCAAAGCGCGGAGTAATTTTCTTCAATTCCAGCTTCAAACTGTGCCAGAGGTTCTTCCGTAAAAAAGTCGGCGTAATGAATCCTCGATAGGCGGGACGCCGGAGCATCAATTTCAATATTGGCATGCCAAAGAGATAAAGCGCGCCGGATTCACGGATGGGCGTCGCCGCGTCCTGATACTCGGCGCGGGTGAGCAAGTCGAGCATGAGCTGAAGCACTTCCCGATGGGCCTGTTTGTCGCGGGCCTTATAGAAAGAAGCGGGATGGATGTTGAACAAAGCCAAAGGTTCGGGCACGAAACAAATCCCGTGGCGAAAAGCCGCCACGTAAATGGCAAACCAGTCGCAATGCCACTTCAGTTCCGGAATGAACCGGCCCGCTTGCACGATGGCCGTTTTGCGCATGATCGCGGTGTGACTGGCAATAAGCAATTTGTCTCTGCGTTCCAGTTTGATCATTTGAACGGGAGAAAGGAAGCCGGGTACGTCGGCCATCCCGACGCCGACGTGCCAGTTAAAACCGGTTTCTATTTCGCGCCAATCGCCGATGGTGCAACACAGCGCGGCTTGCGGATGCTCGTTCAGCAAACGCAGTGATTTTTCAAAAAAACCCGGCAACACCTGATCGTCGGCCGCGGCATAATAAACGTAATCGCCGCGAGCCAGTTCCAGGCCGCGATTCATGCCGGAGACGACACCCCGGTTCTGCTCGTTGCGATAAAAGCGAATACTGGGATTTCTCTTTGTGAAAGCTTCGATGACCTCGACGCTGTTATCGGTGGAAGCGTCATCAATGACGATGATCTCAAACGGTTGCACGGACTGCCGAAGAATCGCCTCCAGGCAGTTCGGCAAAAACCGCGCGTGATTATAGTTGGGTATGACGACGGATAGCCGCGGAAGGTTCATTTGTGGCTAAACCGACGGGAGCGGCCCTGGAATTTCAAAGCGCAGTTTCAGACCTTGACGTTCCAACCTGTGTTTGACCGCCGCTGCCAACGGCGTTGGCAAAGCGATGAAGACGTAACTGTCCGCCGGAGCGTCGCCCGGCGGATAAATGGGACGCCCGAAACAGGTCTGCCCGATGCGATGAGGGTCTTCGTCCACAAAAAAGCCAACGTCGCCATTCAGCTCCGCAAACAGCCAGGTGGCGGCGATCGAAGTTCCAAACAGTCCAAAGTTTCCCTCCTTCGCAAGCGGGCGTGCGGTTTCCAACTGTCGTGACAGCCATTGCAACCGTTCACTCACCATGCTGAAAGGATCAACGCTCGCCCTCGCGCCGTCTCCCGGGAGAGATTTCCCCGGACCAATTCGCACATTGAACCCCTGAACTTCCCCCTCACCCGCCGTTTGGGCACCCTCTCCCCCTCCGAGGGAGAGAGGGTTGGGGTGAGGGGGTTCATGGGGAGCGTGGCGCCTCGTCGCGTCTTTGCGGTTTTCGTCGGGGCTGGCACGTTCGCCGCGGCGCTGTGCCACCACCGTGATTTCCTTGGCAACCCAGTCGTTCGCGGCCACGAGCACTTCGTACCCGGCGCTTTGAACCAGTTCCTTGAGCGTGGACACAAAAAAATGCGAGGCGTGATCAGCCACCAGAAACATGAACGGGTTCTGGGCACAGTCCGGCACCTGGATCAATAGCAACCCGCCGATTTCGAGTTTGTCCCAAAGTCTGACGATGAACTCCCTGGGCGAAGGGATGTGTTCCAAAGCGTGCATCAGGCTGATGAGTTGGAATCGGCCCGGAACTTCTTCGGGAGAACAGGTGAACAGTTGTTCCACACCGGTTATGCTCTCAACGACCGAACGATAATGATCGTTGACTTCGACCCCCGCCAACGACCAGCCCAAGCTCAATCCACTGAAAGCGCTCAGGAGCGCTCCGTTGCCGCAGCCGATGTCCATGAGCCGGCCTTTTTCAGGCAAGGGGATTTCGGCTTGTAACCGTTGAAGCAGGCGGGATGAACGCGAGGTCGCCTGTCCGGAGGCCTGGTCAAAGACGCTTTGTTCGATTCCCTTGCTCTGATGGTAAATGGTGTAAGCGTCATAAATCTGCTTCGCCTCCTCGTGCCAGGTCTGGTCGAGGACCGCTTGCGCACAGCCGCACTCATTGCAGACGCTCATCCTGCCGCCGGGCCGCCACGCTTTGCAATCGGACGTGACGCGATGAAACGTTTGATACTGGGGAAAGACCGTGACCGCCTTTGAGCCGCAGATATGGCAACGAACGGAATTTGCCGCGCTGTTTCCCATCGGTTTATTTAATCGAATCCGGGGAGCGCGGCCGCCTCGGCTGCTCTGGTGAGCGCCCTCGCCGGCCAGCGCCTTTTTTGAGCCTCCGCCGGAGCATGCGTCGCGGGTGCTCTGTGTGTTCCGCGAGGGCGCGGAACACTGCACGCGAGGCGCGTGCGCTCCCGCCAGGGCGAGTTATGAACCAGGTGGCCGTTTTCATCACGTTCTTTTGGAGCAGGCCAGGGCAAAAAGATACTGGGCCATCGGATAATAGCCGGTATGAACCACTTCGTCATTCATCGAAAAGATGAAGACATTGTGAAAGAAAGTTGACAGGAAGGTTTTGAGTCCGGCGGCATCCTTGCAGTTGACGTGCCCCGCTTTGCTGGCGGCCGAGGCATAGGCCTGGGATTGCAATGACGGCGAGCCAAGCATGAGCACTCCTGGGGCGGTCAGCGAAGCAGCGATGTTACTGACAAACCGATGCTCCTGTTCTTTGGGAATGTGTTCCAACACATCCAGCGCATAAGCCCCGTCAAAAGTTCCGTCAAACGGCTTTTCAATCATGTCGTGGACACGGCATGTGAATTTCCAGCGTTCGTCCATGCGGCTATTGGCGTCCTTGACAAACACCGGATCAAAATCCACCGCCGTTAATTTGCGGACTTCCTGTAAAACCACGCGGGTCCCGAACGCGTCGGCGCATCCGACTTCCAGCACGTGCTCTTTTCCGCTGAGCATTTTGGCGACGAACTTGTAGCGGGAAAGCAGGAAGGCCAGGTGTCGCGGGTCGTTGTGCCACATGTAATTGCTCATCAGGCCGAGCGAGGTGAGCCCCTGTTTTTGTTGCAGATCGATGCAGCATTGGTACTGCGGCTCGCGTGTTTCGGTCCGGCTGTTCGTTTCACTCATAATGAATCTCTCTGCTACTCGAAGAACACAAATCCATAATCGCCCGTGTAGCCCCATTCTTTAAACAGCCATTCCCATTCCGCAGGAGTGTAGAAGCATTCGCAGGTCAGTTGCCAGTACATCAGGTTCACCTTTTCCCGTTCGTTCCGGTAGGAATCCATGACGATGTATTTGTGCGCTTTGCCCACGCGCTCAATTTCCTGCAGGGCCTTTTTTAACTGGTAATTGTAAAGGTTGTGCAACGTGTTGATCGAAACCACCAGGTCGAAACTCCGATCGGAGAAGGGAAGGTCCGTGGCGTTGGCCACTTTGACGAGTGGCCTGACTTCCTCCATCGAATTCGCGATGGCGTACTGGGAAATATCAATGCCGGCGACTTCGAGGCCCGGCAGCGCCTTGATGAAATCGTGAACCAGGAACCCTTTCCCACAGCCGATGTCGAGGACCTTGTGCCCCGGTTTTAAGCCGTAATGTGAAATCAATTTCTCGGCGAAGGGGCGCCAGCGACCATCATATTTGTATCCGCCGTAACCATATTTGCGGTCGCCGTCGAAGTAATCCTTGCCGAACTGTTTGGAGATTTCCGCGCACGCGGCCTTATCGGACTCGACGACGCGTTGGAGGTAATCTCTTTTTGTTGCCTTGTGAATGATGGAGATGAAGTCGAGGTATCCCATACTGGAAAAGAAAAGTGACCTGTTATCGCCTACGAGTTCTTCAGTTCAGATAGAATCAGGCCCTCATCCAATCCATGCGCAGTCCAGAGCTCACGCTGCGATCCGTAAAAGTGGATGAATTTATCCTGCAAAGAAAAGGTTTTGAGTTTGCAGCTTGCGCGGACGTCCCACGCAATTTGTTTCACCTGGGCACCCAGGCCGCCCACACAGGAATGCTCCTCCAAAATAATGACCAATGGGTAGGAAGTCAGAATCGAACCGATTCCTGCTCTGTCGAGCGGTTTCAGCGTATGAGCGGACACGACTGCCGTTGACCTTCCCGTTGCCTCCTCAAATTTCTGTGCCAGGTCGACCCCCATTTTGGCAATCGGGCCGTACGAAATGCTTTTCCGAGTCGTAAATACACGGGACCGGGCACCTGAATGCAGGCATGAGTAGCCGCGACCGTTTCCGCCGGATCGCACGGAGCGATGATGGACATGTTCGGCACCGCGCTCATGATCGCGATGTCCTCTTGCGTGTGGTGAGTACCGCCCAGCGTGGAATAAGTTACCCCGCCACCGATTCCCACGAGCCGGACCGGGAGATTTTGATAGGCGCAATCCACTCTCACTTGCTCAAAAGGGCGGTAGATCGTGAATGTCGCGATCGTGTAAGCGAAAGGGATGCAGCCCCGCAAGGCGAGTCCCGCAGCCACACCGACCATCACCTGTTCGGCAACACCGACGTTTACGAATCTTTCAGGATATTCCTTTTGGAAAGCCGCAGCGCTCGCGACAGGCGAAATGTCCGCGACCACAAGAAACAGTCGCGGGTCCCTCTTGGCGATTTCGTAAAACGCATTCGCAAACGTGTTTCTCATACGGATGAAGACTCTAATTCCTTAATCGCCTGGTCGTACTCTGTTGGCGAAGGAGATCGATAATGCCAGATGGGAACATTCTCCATGAAGGTCACCCCTTTGCCTTTGGTCGTCCGCGCAATCAGCATCAGGGGCTTCCGGCCGGAACGAGAGATGACAGCTCTATAAATAGCCCTTGCGTCATGTCCATCGACTTCCACGGTTTCCCAGCCGAAGGCTTGAACCTTGTCCAACACGGGGTAAAAATTCGGGTGCACTTTGCTTGTCTGTCCCAGCGATTGAAAATCATTTAGATCAACCACGCCTACCAGTCCCGTGATGCCGAGGGTAGGCGCCAGCATCATTGCCTCCCATATCGAGCCTTCCTGCAACTCGCCGTCGCTCATTACCACGTAAACTACGCGGTCTTTTTTCTGGACTTTGTCCGCCAGGGCCATGCCGACGGCCAAACCCAGTCCGTGACCCAGCGAACCGGTTGACGCTTCAATTCCAGGAAGGCCGTAATCAGGATGTGTGGCCAGGTACCCTCCGGGTTTGCAATACTTGTCCAGCTCTTCCTTTTTCAATACGCCCAACTCTTCCAAAACGACGTATTGGGCCAAGGAGCCGTGCCCCTTCGACAGGATAAAGGTGTCATCTGAATCCTTGCCCAGGTTTCGGCGCATCAGGCCAAAATAAATTGTATCGACAACTTCGAGGCACGAAAAAGCAGGAGCAATATGCAACGCTGTGACCGTTTGAGAAATATCGAGAATCCGCTTCCGAAACTTTTGGCAGCGCTTCTTTGCCGCGGCAACATCGAAAGTGTCTTTCAAGTTTTTCATTTCAGGAGCATTGAGCATACGTCATTACAAATGGCAAGTAGATAACTATTCTTAAGCCTTCTTTCGTGTTACGTCGCAGGCGCTTTAGTATTCATCCGGCTAACTTCTCGATCGCCATGTCCCAGACGCGTGGCACGTATTCCGGCATGGGATGGAACGCAGCTTGCGCGCGCAGGATGAACTCGACGGCCTGCCCTTCAAAACAATGGATCGGCTGGAGGCCATCGTAACGGCAGGCAAACATCCCGAGCTGGTAGGTCAACCGTCCGTCGTCGCTCGGATGGAGAATCCTGGTGACCCATCGCAGCGCGGCGCAGACGTAACCTGTCTCTTCCCGAAATTCACGTCGGGCGCCGGCTTCCAGGGATTCGCCCGGCTCGCAGTGGCCGCCGGGAAACACCCAAAGCCCGGCGGCGTTCAGTCCGGGTTTGTTGTCCCGCAATTGCAGCAGCGCGGCGTTGTCGTCGCGCAACAGAACCACGCCGCCAACCGTCCGAATCTTGTCGGCTGGATCAGGCCCGTTCACGAAGAGCCTCCTTTCGCTGTTACGCACGCATTGGGACCATGAACCAGATCGTCCTCGTCCTCGTCCTCGGAAACCAAGAGGACGAATCGAGGACGAGGACGAAGGGACGGTTCATGGGAAGCCTCCACGATTTCAGAATCACGCATCGGGCCCATGAACCACCCCCTCACCCGCCCTTCGGGCACCCCCTCCCCCTCGGAGGGGGAGAGGGATGGGGTGAGGGGGGCGGTTCATGGAAAGTGGCGCACAAAGAAATTATACATTCAATCCCGGGAAGACTTCCTGGAACGTCTCGGCCAGGCCGGTTTCCAGCGGCGTGCACTGGAAAGACGGGAATTCTTTCAGGCGCAAAGAAACGTCGAAATGCCGATGCGTAATCGGCGTTGCGCGCGGCAGGCATTCCAGTTCCACTTTGTGCGGGCACAGCTTGACGATTCTTTGCGCCAGATCGTAAAACGAGATGGCATTGCCCGTAACGAGATTCACCGCGCCTTCGGTCCGGTGCTCAAGGCAGAGGGCCAGGAAACGGCTCACATCCCTGATGTAAACGTGATCGCGCCGCTCCTCGCCATTGCCGAATAGAGTGATCTTGCGGTCTTTGATCGCGCTGCGCACGAAACGATTGGGGCCATAACTGTTATGCGTGTCACCCGCTCCATAGATCGCGCAGGGCCGCACTACGCAGAGAAGAATCTTTGATTTGTTCGAGGCGTACTGCAGCATCTCCTCGCGCCCCACGTGCATCAGTCCGTAAAGCCCCAATCCCGTGCGCGGCGTGGTTTCACGAACGAGCGCGGTGGAATCGTCGTACACGGCGTCTGAACTCAAATAAACGACGTGAGCGCACCGGGCTTTCTCGAAGAACGCGCACAGGTGATTGACCATCGTCAGGTTCTTCATGAAGGCGCGCACGTCTTTGCCTTTCTCGGGAGTCAACGCGGAGGTAATGACCAGCGCATCGTCCGGTCGAATGATTTCCTGCAGCTTCGTGGCTGAGCCGGGCTCCAAAAGATCCACCTGCAATGAGCCGACAGCGAGCGTCTCAATTCCACCTTCGGCCAGGTGCCGGGCCAGAGCGCGGGCGACGAACCCGGAGGCGCCCAGAATGACAACGCGTTTGGGTTTCGTTGGCGCAGGAGAATGATGTTTCATCATAATGAAAAGCCGATCGCCGGGGCGCCAAGCCGGTGATAAGAAAACCCCGCTTCCACGCACGCCGTCTGGTCCAGGCCGCCGAACGGATCGATCAACACGCCGCCTTTCATGACCGCCTTGATTTTCACCGGTTCGATTTTTAAGAACTCCGGCCACGGCGTCATCACGATCAACGCGTCGGCGCCGCGGCAAGCTTCCAGAGCCGAACCGGCCAATCGCACCGACGCGTCTGCCGTCGGAATGAGTTTAACTTGCGGGTCGTAGGCAACCCTGGCGAAAGGGGCCAGCGCTTCGATCAACGCGAGCGCCGGCGAGTTTTTAGTCGAGTGCGTGTTCGCTTTGTAAGCCAGACC
>QHOP01000468.1:0-2577 GCA_003219345.1 Verrucomicrobiota bacterium | reverse complement strand
GGACAGTTGTTTCACCGTTATCAGATCGCGTTCCAGATTGCCGCCGGCGATACCGAGTCCGGGACTCAGATAAGCATCCGGGCCGATCCGCTTGTCCAGCCGCAGCGCCGGAGCGATTTCCGACCAGTCGGCGCCGAGTTTCTCGCACAACTCAGCCAGCGTGTTGGTGGTGGCAACGGTCGAAACGAGAAAGAGGTTGATGGCCATCTTGGCCAGTTCAGCGCTTTCGTATCGCATGGGCAGGAGCGGACAGCCAAAGGCGCTCAGCCAATCCGCGTAGGACTTCGGCAAGCGTGTCCGGGGGTCCGCGCAGCCGATGATGAAACGCTCCGGATGCAACGCGCGCTCCACGGCATTGCCAAAGACCAATGTTTCAACCTGGTAAAACAGATGACCGCCCCATTTCACTCCGCGACAGGCCAGAGCAGATTTCCGAGACCGGGTGAAACCCGGGGGCACCTGACACAAAATCACGACCGTGGCAGTCTGTGAAATGTTTGCCGCGACCGAATCAATCAGCTCGTTCAGAGCGTCAAGGTCACTGCGGTTGGCTTGATCGGTGGGAACATCCCGAGAGAAAAACACCAGATCGCACTTCGCCAGCTCAGCCACTGCCGTGCTGAAACGGATGCGCGACCGGTGGCGATGGAGAAGTTCTTCCAATCCGGGTTCGCTGACGGGCAATTTGCCGGCACTCAATCCGGCGCACAACGCCGGGTCTGGATCGAAACCCAGCACCTCGAAACCCTTGGCGGCCGTCGCCAGACTGTAAACAATCCCCAGGTGCGAGAGTCCGATGAAGCCAATCATAAATCAAGAGAGACCAGCCGATGCGGCCAACTGGCGCAGTCGAGCTTGAATCCAAAGATCGTTCTCCAGATTCGTGCCTCCGCCACGGCACAGAGCGAGGAAATGATCGTGTTCCGCTTTCCAGGTCAGGTCGGGTTGTTCAATGGTCTCGACGGTTTCCTCCGGGCGACCACTGGGGAAAACACGCTGGCGTACCGTCAGGATGCTCGGCCCCCACTTACACAGGCAGTTGACGTGCGCGCTCCCCAGTTCACCATAGACATCCAGCGTGAACGTGTTTCGCCAGGAAAGCAACGTGGCTTCCATTTCCAGCGTGGGTCTGCCTTCCAGACCGAACAGGACGTGATCCGGCGCCTTGTTTTCGAAACAATTCACACTCCAGACCTCGGCGGACACTTCCCGCGTCCCGAAGAGGAACAAAGAAATGTCGAGCAGGTGCGAGCCCAAATCAGCCATGACCCCGAGGCCGGCGTCGCGCCACGGAGAATTACGAACATCGCGCGCCGTTCCGTTGCCGTAAAAAAACCTGGCCAGGTAAATCGGTCCGAGTGTTTTTTTATCCAGGATTTGTTTCAGCCGCAGGATGTGCGGTTCGAAACGATGATTGTAGGCGGTGTAGCAGGCAACGCCGTTGGACTTTGTCAGTTGGATCAGCTCCTGAATTTCCGCCCGTTCGGCCAGCAACGGCTTTTCCACCAGGACGTGTTTGCTGTTGGTCAGGAGATAACGAAGAACAGGAAACTTTTCCTGGTCCGGTACGCAAACGCACGCGGCATCAAAAGAGTCCAAAGGCACCTTGAAAATCGAGGAATGATCCGCCCCTGGAGCGACCGGGTCAACGGTGGCCGCCACCTGGCCGCCGGCAACCGCACACCGCTTGCGGCCCTGCACGCCCAGACCAACCACTGCAATCCTCATTCGAAGCGGGCGCGTTTTTCCAACGCGTTGAGTTTTTTCAGAACATCTTCCGGAGACACCGGGTTGTTGCCGTCGTGTTCACAGGCCACGGCCGCCGACAGCGAACCCAGGATGGAAGCGATCACGTTGGATTTTGTGGCGATCAAGGAAAGCGTGGCGTAAGCCAGGAGCGCATCGCCGGCGCCGACCGGATCGACGACTCTGTCCGCGAAGCTGCCCACCGTAAAAAACGAGCGCACTTCCGGGTTCGGGGCGCGGTAAGTGATGATGCCGCGCTCGCCGAGTTTGAGGATCAGTGTTTTGCAGCCGGACTTCTTGTAAAGTTCCAAAGCCAGCGGCCGCACCGTGGAATCCTGATCGCCGAGAGCGAAACGCGCTTCCCGCTCGTTCGGCGTCACCAGGTCGAAATTTTGGAATTCAAGAATATTTCCCCAACGATTCGCGACCTGACTGTCCGCCACGCGCGCCACGCCCGGGGGCACCGCCGCTGCCAATTGGGGAATGGTCACTCGATTGAAGATTCCGTGGCGAAAATCACTGAATACAACGGCCTCCGCCGAATGGCCCGCCAGAGCGGACTTCAACTGAGCGAGCGCTTTCTCCGAAATCGGCCGGTTATCCAGCTTGTCCACCTTGAGCATCCGATAACCGTTCGTGATGAAAGCATTTTTGTGAGTGGTGGGTCGCGTGGGATCGATGACCAGTCCGCACCGAATGCCGGCGGCCTCAAGGTCCTTCAGGACGAAATCCTTCAAGGCGTCGTTGCCCACAACGGTCGAGAAGAGTACCTCGGCGCCTGCTTTGCGCAAATGCTTCGCGACGACCGCCGCGCCACCGGGAAAATCGACC
>QHOP01000467.1 GCA_003219345.1 Verrucomicrobiota bacterium | reverse complement strand
CGGCGCGCGCTCCAGCGCAAACATCACCTGAAACAACGGCGAGTGGCTCAGGCTCCGTTCCGGCTGCAATTCTTCGACGATTCTGTCAAACGGCACCTCCTCGTTGGCATAGGCGTCAACGGCCATTTTGCGCACGCGTCCGAGAAACTCGCGGAACGTCGGATTGCCGGACAAGTCGCCGCGCAGCACCAGCGTGTAGATGAAAAGCCCGATGAGCTCTTCGGTTTCCGTCAGATTGCGGTCGGCCACGGGTGAGCCAACCAGAACGTCCTCCTGAGCGGTGTAGTGGTGGAGCAGAGTTTGAAACGCAGCGAGCAGCGTCATGAAGAGCGTGACGCCCTCGCGCTGGCTCAACGCTTGAAGCGCGTCGCGCAATTCTGCAGGCAGGGCGAGCGATTCGACTGCCCCCCCATAAGTCTGCACCGCGGGGCGCGGCCGGTCGGTCGGCAATTCCAGCGTCGGCAGCCTTCCGCTCAACTGCTTTTTCCACCAGGCCAGTTCTTTGTCGAGCAACTTGATCCCCTCCTGCTGCCAGACGGCGAAATCGGCGTATTGAATGGGCGGCTCGGGCAGCTCCGCCGTTTTCCCTGCGCGAAGGCGCTCGTAAATTGTGGCCAGTTCCCGAAAAAAAACGCCGAGCGACCAGCCGTCGAAAATAATGTGGTGCACCGTCAGCACGAAAACGTGCCGGGTGGCGGAGAGCCGCAACAGTTTCACGCGCAGGAGCGGCAGCCGCTGCAGATCGAACGGCCGCCGCGCTTCATCGGCCGCCAGGCGGCGCGCTTCCGCCTCACCGTTCGCCGGCGGCAAAGAACTCAAGTCGCTGACCGGCAATTTGAGCGTCAGCGACGGCGCGACGACCTGGACCGGCAGGCCATTTTGCAGGTCGAAGCTGGTCCGCAGGATTTCGTGTCGGTGAATGATTCGATGGATGGCTTGTTCGAGGACCACGGCGTCGAGCGGGCCATCCATCCGCACGGCGACGGGGCTGTTGAAAATGGGGGTGCCCGGCTGAAATTGTTCGAGGAACCAGAGCCGCTGCTGTGCGGAGGAAACCGGAAAGGCGAAAGTTTCCGCCGGTGGACCGCCCGCCGCTTTTTCCCCGGCCATCGGGTGAGCGCGTGTTTCCGTTATCGTCATGGTGAACTCCTCAACTAAGCTTGGCCAGTTCGATGCCCGCTTCGGGTGAAGGACGGCCGGCCCGATACGCTTCACGGGCAATCCGGGTGATGGCAGGCGCGCGCTGCGCGTTGTGACGGCTCATCATCCGCGCAATCTCGCGGACCAGTTCGGCGACGGTCGGTTTTTCAAACAGACTGCGGATGGACAAATGGATGTTGAACGATTCGTTGAGCCGCGAGATCGCCTGCGCCGCCAGAAGCGAGTGCCCGCCCAGTTCGAAGAAATTGTCATGAATGCCTGCGGGCGCGCGGCCGAGCACGTCCGACCAGACTTTGGCCACGGTCTCCTCCAGGTGATTGCGCGGTGCCACGAACGTTCGGCGGGACTGACGATTGGACTCTTCCGGCGCAGGCAGCGCGTTGCGGTCCACTTTGCCGTTTGGCGTCAACGGCCAGGCGTGCAGGAAAACGAACATTGACGGCACCATGTAATCGGGAAGTCTTGTTCGCAGGAAATCGGACAACTCTTTGGTCGCGGGCGGCGCGGGCTGTTTCAAAATGAGATAGGCGACGAGTTGTTTTGGTCCGTGCCCCTCTTCGCGCGCCAGCACGAGGCTTTCCCGCACCAAGGGATGTTGGTTGAGCCGCGACTCGATTTCGCCCGGCTCCATCCGATAGCCGCGAATCTTCACCTGATGATCAATGCGACCGAGGAATTCGAGATTGCCGTCCGAGAGCCAGCGAACGAGATCGCCGGTTTTGTAGAGCCGCTCGCCCGGTTTGCCGGAGAACGGATGCGGGATGAATTTCTCCGTTGTCAGCGCAGGGTTGTTTCGATAACCGCGCGCGAGACTGTCACCGCCGATGTAAAGTTCGCCGGGAACACCGGCCGGAACCGGTCGCAAAAGCCGGTCGAGGACGTAAGCCTGGACGTTGGCGATCGGGCGGCCGATGGGCGGAACGGTGTTCCCACCGCCGTCGGCGGGTGCGACCGGAGCAAAAGAGGCAACTACAGTGTTCTCGGTAGGCCCGTAATGGTTGACCAGACCGAAGGGGAGATCCGGGTCCGGACGGCGATGCAGTTTGTCGCCGCCGGTCAGCATGGCGCGCAACGGCGCGTGTTCAGGCCACGGCAGAGCCAGCGTTTCCTCGGCCAGCGGCGTCGGCACAAAGCTGAGGGTGATTTTCCTGGCGTTCAACCATTGGACGAGACCCGGCGCGGAGGCGCGCGTATCGTCATCCACGACGTAAACGCTGGCGCCGGCCGTGAGATAGGGCCACAACTCCCAAACCGAGGCATCGAAAGAAAATCCAGCCAACTGCGTCGCCCGATCCTGCGGTGTCACGCCATACGTGCGCTGGTGCCAGGCGAGCAGGTTGACCAGGCCGCGATGCGGGAGTTCGACGCCTTTCGGCGTGCCGGTGGAACCGGAAGTGTAAATAACGTAGGCAAGATTGTCGGGCGAAACTGTCGTGCGCAGAGTGGATTCCGCTTTCGTTTTGGGTGTTGCGTGCCGCAGCGCGTTGAGGCAAACGACGTTGCAATCTCGGGATTGAAACTTGAAACGGTCTTGCAACGGCTGTTGTGTCAGCAGCACAGGCGCTCCGGAATCCTCGAGCATGAAAACCAGACGCGCTTTCGGATAGGCCGGGTCGAGCGGCACGTAAGCGCCGCCCGCTTTCAGGATGCCGAGCAGTCCGACGACCATTTCCGCCGAGCGCTCTACGCAGATACCCACCGTCACGTCCGGCCCGACGCTGAGAGAGCGCAGATGGCGCGCCACCCGATTGGCTTGGTTGTCGAGTTCCCGATAGCTGACTTCCTCCTTGCGATAGACCAAAGCAACCGCATTGGGTGTACGCTCCACCTGCGCCTCAAAGAGTTCGTGCACGCATTTGTCGCGTGCGTAGTCCGCCTGAGTGCCGTTCCATGCGACGAACAATTCGTGCCGTTCGGCGTCGGTCAACAGCGGCAAATCAGCCACGCGCTGCGACAGGTCGGCCACCATTCCTTTCACCACGGTTTGAAAATGGCCGAGCATTTGGGCGATGGCCGCGTCGTCGAAACGGCCCTGGTCGTAGCCGCTTTTGATTGTTATTCCCGCTCCGCAATAAACGTCCACCCAGAGCGGAAAGTTGGGTTGGTTGTGAATGGCAAATACCCGCTGCTCAAACTTGCCGCCTTGCGCGCGTAACACAGCGTCCCAGGACGGATCCTGGAAATCGAAAATGCTTTCGAACAACGGCGGTCCCGGCGGCACGTCGCTCCAGCGTCGGACTTCCACCAGCGGCGTGTGCTCGTGATCGCGCATCGCCAGATTCTGTGCGCGGAGCTCTTTCAACCAATCGAGCACGCGTGTTTCTGCGGCGACGCGCACGCGGAGCGGCAGCGTGTTGATGAAGAGGCCGATAGTTGAACTGGCGCCTTCGACCGACGAACGACGGCACGCGCGCACAACGCCGAACAGGATGTCTTCTTCGCCGCTGTAACGACTCAACAAGACGGCCCACGCCCCTTGCAGCAGCGTATTGACGGTCAGACCATTTTCTTTGGCGACCACGCGAAGCTTCGCGGCTTCCGTGGCCGGGAGAATGACTTGTTGAACGGTGTGCCCCCGGTGTTGCTCCGGCGCTTTGTCCGCACTCCGCGAGAGGACCAGTGGCGTGGGCGTGGTGAAGCCTTTCAGTTGCTTTCTCCAGAACGTTTCGGCGGCCGACCAGTCGCGTTTTTGAAGCCATTGGATGTATTCGCGATAAGGCCGCGGCGGCGGCAATTCCAGATTGCGTCCCTGGCAAAACGCTTCGTAGAAATTGAAGACCTCGCTCAGCAGCGCGGCTATGGCGCGGGCATCGAGCAGCAGGTGGTGAAAGCTCCAGGTGAGGATGTGTTTCCTTTCGCCGACGTGGAACAGCGCCAACCGCATCAACGGTGGCACACTCAACTCGAAACCGCGGCGCCGCTCCGCTTGCAGATACGCGTCCAAACGGCTCTGCTGCTCGCGTTCCGGCAGACCGCGCCAGTCCTTTTGTTCGAAATGAACGCGGACGTGGCGATGCACCTCCTGCCGAGGTTGCGAGCCTCCCCAATGGAATCCCGTCCGCAAAATCGCGTGCCGTTCCACGGCGCGTTCCCACGCCTGGTGAAGAGCGGCCACGTTTACCTCCTCCGCCAGCGTGGCAACCACCTGCTCGATGTCCACGCCGGAGTGTGGCGCAGAAAGGCCGTGGAACAACATGCCTTGTTGCATGGGCGAAAGCGGATAGCTCTCTTCGATGTCGTTCGCCGGCTTGATCTGGTTGTGGCCCGCCATATAACGGCGCCAAAAATAGGCTCAGGCGTGACCCGGCTTAAAGTGGGTGAAGCCCTAAAAGAGCATGGGGAGTTGACCCCAATGGTTCTCTACTCCAGCGGTTGTCGGCGGCGGGAAAAGGCGGAGTACTCCCCATTCCATTTATCACCTGAATTTCGTTTTATTGTTGCATGATTGCGGTCCAGCAGCCCCACGTCGCATCGACCTTCGGATCCACCAAGGGGTTCCGCGGCCAACCGGAGGAAGCGCCCGCAGTGCCGGTTCACGCTCCTCCCATTGCTCTGTTGGGCGTGCCGTTTGACAACGTGACCATGGCCGAGGCAGTGGAGCGAATTGAACAGATGGTGGCGTCGCGCGCGCCGCACTACGTCGTCACCGCCAATGTCGATTTCCTCGTGCAGGCACGGCGCGACATCGAACTTCGCCGTATTCTATTGGATGCGCATCTGGCGTTGTGCGACGGCACGCCGCTGGTCTGGGCCTCGCGGCTGCTGGGCAACCCGCTGCCGGAACGGGTCGCCGGATCAGACCTCGCGCCACTGCTGATCCGACTGGCTGCAAAAAAAAATTACCGGCTCTTTTTGTTGGGCGCTTCGCCGGAAGCCAACGCGCAGGCCGTGGCGCGCTTGAAAGCGCACCATCCCGCATTGAATCTGGTTGGAAACTACTCGCCGCCGTTCAAACCGTTGTTGGAAATGGACCATCAGGAAATCAAACGGCGCATCCACGCGGCCAGCCCGGATTTGCTGTTCGTTTCGCTTGGCTGTCCGAAACAGGAAAAGT